>DASRMY010000295.1:0-4486 GCA_035647695.1 Treponemataceae bacterium
ATTATACAAAATATCTATCTTATAAGCAAGTTTACTTATAAACACCCATTCTTGCCCGTTACTCCTTTTTCTGATACAATGCATCATATTTTAGAGGAGAACACATGTCCGATTTACGAAAAAAATGCGGTTTACTAACTGCTGATGCATTAAAAAAATTTGCAATAGAAAAAAACATAGAACTAGTGGTTGAAGCTTCGGACCTCATTCTTGAAACACCACCCAACCCAGACATGGGCGATGTTGGTATTCCTATGTTTTCTTTTGCAAAAATATTTAAGACAAGCCCTACAGTAATTGCAAAAACCGTTGTCAAATATATAGATAAAAACCAAAAAGTTGGAGATTTTTCTGCAGTAGGACCATATGTAAATATTAAATTTGCAAAAGAAACAGCCATTAATACAGTGCTTGAAAAAATAATAAACGAAGGTGCTTATTACGGACAAAAAACCATTGATGGCTCTGCTGCTCTTGAAGGCCGCCGCGTTATGATAGAATTTTCAAGCCCAAATACTAATAAACCATTACATTTAGGGCATTTAAGAAACGATGCCCTCGGCGAAAGCTGTGCACGAATATTAAAAAATCAAGGGGCAGATGTTTATAAGGTAAACAATATCAATGATCGCGGCGTACATATTTGCAAAAGCATGCTTGCGTACCAACTTTTTCATGAAAAAAACAATGACACTCCTGAAAGCCTCGGTATAAAAAGTGACCGTTTTGTTGGTGATTGTTATGTAGCATTTGATACCTATGCAAAGGAGCATCCCGAAGCAGAAAAGACCGTACAAGAGATGCTTCTTGCATGGGAAAATGGGGATGAAAAAGTTCATGCCTTATGGAAAAAAATGAACACGTGGGCTATTGACGGCGTACAAAAAACTTATGAACGAACAGGTATTTCGTTTGATAAAATTTATTATGAAAGTGAAACATATTTAAAAGGCAAAGAAATAATTTTAAAAGGGTTACACGATGACGTTTTTTATACAGAAACGGATGGATCTGTTTGGATAGATTTATCAGAAATTAACCTTGATAAAAAAGTTCTGTTACGCAAAGACGGAACCGCCTTGTATATGACTCAAGATATTGGCCTTGCTGTTGCCCGACATAGAGACTGGGATTTTAATCAATTAATTTATGTCGTAGGTTCTGAGCAAATATATCACTTTAAAGTACTTTTTTACATTCTTAAAAAACTTGGATATGATTGGGCTCAACGTTTATATCATCTATCGTATGGGATGGTAAATTTACCAGAAGGTAAAATGAAAAGCCGTGAAGGTACTGTTGTAGACGCTGACGATTTAATAGATGAACTACGAGATGGTGCCCTAGAAGAAATAACATCTAAAGGGCGTGAAAAAGAAGTTGAAAATGCTCAAACTGTTGCAGAAAAAGTAGCGCTTGGCGCCCTGCATTATTTTTTATTACAAACTACACCCTCAAAAGATATGATTTTTAATCCAAAAGAAAGCCTTTCTTTTAACGGAAATACTGGTCCTTATATTCAATATATGGGTGCGCGTATATCTTCTATTATAAAAAAGGCTCATGTTGATGCAATAAAAAGTGCTCGTGATATACCTGAGAACGACCGGAAGACCGCTGTTTCTTTACTCACCAATAAAACAGAATGGGAGTTAATAAAATTACTCTCAGATTTTCAAAAAGTATTGTCTCGTGCTGCTGAAAATCTTGATCCTTCCGCTATCGCAAACTATCTTTATGATGTTGCAAAAACATTTAGTAGGTTTTATCACGACTGCCCTATTCTTTCAGCACACGATGCTTTTTTGATTTCTGCGAGACTTGAGCTTGCCCAATGCACTCTCACCGTTTTGCAAAACGGTATGGATCTTATCCTTATCCCATTTTTAGAAACAATGTAATTCTATAACTTGGCGTAACTGGACTTTCAGCAGCTCCTATTACTATTGATGAGGTAACGTTGACAAAAGCAGGCCAATTTACTACTCTGTATTAATGGAAAAAGCTAAAAGAAAAATTATAATTCTTTTTTTTGTCGCAGTCTTTATGATAAGCCTTTTTGGTATTGCATTAGGAATGCTCGTAGGTGCGACAGTAAACACAAAACAAATTGAACATTTTACAAGTTTTGACACATCACTGCCTACAAAACTTTTAGATATTAACGGCGAATTTATCACTGAATTTTCTGGCGATGAAAAAAGAGAAATAATTTCTTTGTCAGAACTTCCTCAAAACATGATTGACGCACTTATTTGTCGCGAAGACAATATTTTTTATAAACATCCAGGTTTTAGCGTAAAAGCTATTTTTAGAGCGGTTATAGGAAAACTATTTGGCATGAATCTTGGTGGAGGATCAACGCTTACGCAACAAACAGCAGGAACTTTGTATTGTGATCGTACTGATATTTCTATTAGCAGAAAACTAAAAGAACTTTGGTGGGCAGTTCAAATGGAGCGTCGTTTTTCAAAAGATGAAATTCTTGAATTGTATTTGAACAAGGTATATTTTGGTGGTGGCACAAATGGTGTTGGAGCAGCTTCAAAATACTATTTTGGTCACTCCGCTACAAAGATTACACCAGCCGAATCTGCAATTCTTGTTATTCAACTATCTAACCCTGCTTATTACAATCCGTTTGAATATCCAAATAGAGCTATGGAACGGCAACGGTACGTTCTAGATTATATGATTACACGTAATTATATTACACAAGAAGAAGGCGACCGATCTTTTGATGATTATTGGCTTAATTTTGATTATACACGTACCAATACTTCTGCCTATGCAATGCGTGAAGATCCTACTCCTTGGTTTAGTGAATATGTTCGAAGAGAACTTTTAAGTCTATTATATGGTAACGCTAATATCTACACAGATGGGTATACAGTTAATACCACAATGAATATGAAACACCAACTAGCAGCACAAGATACTATGGAACACTGGATAGACTATGCAATTAGATCGTACCAGCGTTCAAAAGGTGCTCGCTCAAGTGATGCAGCAGAAACGTATATTCCTATGACAGAACTACTGTCCCTTATTTTTAATATTTCAGAACTAAAGGTTTCTGAACAACGCAATGAGCATGTAGCACGAACCTATTATAAAGAAACCATTAACCCTGTTGTTGATCTTATGTCGCTAATGTTTGGTGTCGAAAACCTAAAAATTGGTATTGTAAATCGCCTCAACTCGGAAGTAGTAGACGAAAGTGCAAAAACAACAATAGAAGGAACCATGATTGCGCTTGAAAACAAAACAGGATATATTACCGCCTTAGTAGGGGGGTCTAAATTTAGCCAAGACAATCAACTTATTCGTGCAACGCAAGGGCTTATGCAACCAGGCTCTTCTATAAAGCCGCTGTATTATTCAGCAGCAATCGATTCTAAATTATTTACAGAAACATCTATTATTTATGATACACCTATCGTTTTTTATACTGAAGACGGTGTTCCGTATATCCCCCTTGACTACAAAGGGTTATGGGAAGGTCCAGTACAGCTTTGGCATGCACTTGCCTCATCAATGAACGTTCCGTCACTTAAAATATTAGACACAATCGGTTTTGATGCAGCAATAGACCGTATGATTTCGCTCTATAATGTTCCAGAAAAAGAAGTACCATCCAGAAATTTCGACCGTGTGTACCCTATTGGTCTTGGAATTTGTTCAGTTCATCCTATAGAAGTAGCACAAGCCTTTGCTGTTTTTGCAAATGAAGGCAAACGAGTAACGCCTATAGCTATACGCTCTATCGAAGATAGAAAAGGTACAATTATTCTCAACCCTGAAAAAAAATTACGGCAAAAACAACAAGATATGGGTGAAGAAATTCAAATTATTTCACCGCAAACTGCCTATATTATGACAGATCTACTGCAAAACACTGTAAAAAGAGGAACTCTTGCCAGAGGTGCCGGCTGGGGTTCTAAATTCCGATATAAAAACTCTAATGGCGATTATTTCACCATGCCGGCTGGCGGCAAAACTGGTACAACTCAAAACTGGCAAGATGCGTGGGCAGTAGGAATTACCCCTTATTATTCTTCTGCTTTTTGGTTTGGCTTTGATAAAATGGGACAATCTTTAGGAGTTGATTTGACAGGAGCAACTCTTGCTGGTCAAGCCTGGGGTGACTTTATGAGTGTTGTGAATGAAGGGCTCCCGTATAAACCGTTTAAAAAACCTGCAACAGGAATAGTAGAAGCAACTGTTTGTTCTGTTTCAGGACAAATATTAACGAAAGAATGCGGAAACAACCAAAGAAAAGGAATTTACCTAGAAGGCACCCAACCTAATACAATTTGTGAATTACATTCTAATAGAATTATAGCAGCTCAAATTGGTGCACAACGTCTTGAACATGAAAAATTTCTTACAGGTACAGCTATAAAACCAATTTTTGATGATACGCCACTTGTAGTAGATATATCGTTTTTATCTCAAAAACAAAATTTTGAAGAAAAGATAGATG
>DASRMY010000296.1:0-5153 GCA_035647695.1 Treponemataceae bacterium
GAAAACAGGTTCTATTTTAATTGACTCATGGTACAAACGTGAGCGACAACTTCGTTTTGCTCTAGCTCAAATTCGTGCACTTAAAATGAAAAAAAAACATACTCTACCTGTGGGTGGTATACCTTCTGATGTTATACAAACAGCACGGACCGCAACAGGTTTTAATAATCCACTTGAGGCGGAATTATTCCTTGCAAATTCACGTTTTAAAACACTTGAATCACTGCAATCACTCGATGCTTTTTCGACTGATGCCTTGTTTGCTTACGTTCTTAAACTAAAAATTGCAAAAAGAATACGTCGGTTTAATAATGAATCCGGATTAGCCTCTTATCAGAATATATACAAAACAATACTGAGTCAGTCGACTGGAGAGAATAGATGACAGATATAAAAGCAATGGTAGTTGGTGTCAATGGAAACATGATTTCTGTAAAGTTTGATGGCAATGTTACCTTAAACGAAGTAGCATATGTTGTAGTTGGTGAACAAAAGCTCAAATGTGAAACAATTCGTATTAATCATGATGTAGCTCAATTACAGGTTTTTGAAGATACAAAAGGAATTCAAACTGGTGATACGGTTGAATTTACCTCAGAACTTCTTTCAGTAGAACTTGGCCCAGGTCTTTTGGGGCAAGTATATGATGGGCTTCAAAATCCGCTTCCAGAACTAGCTCAAAAAGCTGGTTTCTTTTTACAACGTGGTATGTATTTACCGCCTCTTTCTAAAACAGAGAAATGGGAATTTACACCAACGGTAAAACTAGCTGATGTGGTTCGTCGTGGCGATCCAATTGGTTCTGTTCCTGAAAAAGCATTTATTCATAAAATATTAGTGCCCTTTGGTATGCTGGGTAATTACAAGATAAAATCTATAGCAAAAAAAGGATACTATACTATAAAAGATACAATTGCAGTTATTACCAACGATAAAGGCAAAGATTTTAATCTAACAATGAGTTTTCAATGGCCAGTAAAACGTGCTGTAGATTGTTATACAGAGCGATTAGAACCAAGTGAAACAATGGTGACAAAAGTTCGTACAATAGACACTTTTTTTCCAGTTTCAAAGGGCGGGACGTATTGTATTCCTGGTCCTTTTGGAGCAGGAAAAACTGTTTTACAGCATACAACAAGCCGCAACGCAGATATTGATATTGTAATTATTGCAGCGTGCGGAGAGCGTGCGGGTGAAGTTGTAGAAATACTTAAAGAATTTCCAGAATTAGAAGATCCTAAAACAGGCAAATCTTTAATGGAGCGTACAATGATTATTTGCAATACATCATCTATGCCTGTTGCATCACGAGAAGCATCTGTTTATACCGGTGTTACACTTGCCGAATACTATCGTCAAATGGGGTTAGATGTTTTATTACTTGCAGATTCTACAAGCCGCTGGGCTCAAGCTCTTCGTGAAATGTCAGGCCGTCTAGAAGAAATCCCTGGAGAAGAAGCTTTTCCTGCGTACCTTGAATCATATATTGCAGCTTTTTATGAGCGAGCTGGTCGAGTGCGGCTTTCGGATGGAGCCATAGGATCTGTTACTATTGGTGGTACAGTTTCTCCAGCTGGTGGTAACTTTGAAGAACCTGTCACACAAGCTACTCTAAAAGTTGTAGGCTCTTTTCATGGTCTTTCACGTGATCGTTCTGATGCACGTAAGTATCCTGCGATAGATCCTGCAGATTCATGGTCAAAATACAATAGCATTATGGCTTCTGAAAAAGTTAGCTATGCTCGTAATGAATATTTGCGAAGCATAGAAGTAAGCCAAATGATGAAGGTTGTTGGTCAAGAAGGTACAAGTAATGAAGATTTTATTGTTTATCTCAAAGGTGATTTTATGGATGCTGTATATTTACAACAAAACTCTTTTGATGATATAGATGCAGCGCCTTCGATAGAACGACAAACATATACTTTTAATAAAATACTAACAATTATGGGCTCTCATTACGAATTAGCAGGTAAAGACGAAGCTCGTGATTTTTTTAATGCATTACGACAAGAGTTTTTAGATTGGAACTATAGTGAATGGGAAAGTGATGCATTTAAGCAACATGAAGCAGAAATAGATACCCTTTATACACAAAAAAATGGGAAGCTTTTAGAAAAAGTTAATAACCTGCTTAAGGATGGTAAATAATGAAAAAAGTCTATAGTAAAATTGAATCTATTAACGGAAGTGTTATAACTGTTCGAGCGCAGAATGTTAAGTATGGTGAGTTAGCAGAGGTTGAAACTCGGTATGGTGTCTCTCTTGCAAATGTTAACCGTATTGAAAATGATGTAGTTTCATTACAAGTTTTTGCGGGTGGACGTGGTGTTTCAACTGGCGATGAAGTTCGATTTTTAGGGCATGAAATGCAGGTATCATTTAGCGATGACCTTTTAGGTCGTATTTTTGACGGTTCTGGTGATCCTCGCGATAAGGGGCCAAAACTAAAAGATAATCTTGTAGAAATTGGAGGTCCTTCGGTAAATCCTAGCAAACGTATTATCGCTAATCGTATGATTCGCACTGGTATTCCTATGATTGATGTATTTAATACATTGGTTGTTTCACAAAAACTCCCCATTTTTTCAGTGTCTGGTGAACCATATAACAAATTGCTCTCACGTATTGCCATGCAGGCAGAAGTTGACGTTATCATTCTTGGGGGCATGGGGCTTAAATATGACGATTATCTACAATTTAGAAAAGACTTAGGCGAAGGTGGTGCTTTGAGCCGTACTGTTATGTTTGTTCATACGGCAGCTGACCCTACTGTTGAATGTATGCAAATTCCTGATTTATCCTTAGCTGTTGCTGAACAATTTGCTCTACAAAGCAAAGATGTTCTTGTATTACTTACAGATATGACTAACTTTGCAGATTCGTTAAAAGAGATTGCTATTACCCAAGAACAGGTTCCGTCTAATAGAGGCTATCCGGGAGATTTATATAGCCAATTAGCAGCTCGCTACGAAAAAGCTGTAGATTTTGATGAAGCTGGTTCGGTAACAATTCTTGCAGTTACCACCATGCCTGGAGATGATGTTACTCATCCTGTGCCAGATAATACAGGGTACATTACAGAAGGACAGTACTATCTAAAAGGTGGACGTATTGAGCCATTTGGTTCTCTTTCGCGTCTAAAACAAAACGTAAATGACAGTACGCGTTCTGATCATCGAGCTTTAATGGATGCTATGATACGTTTATATGCTTCTTTTAAAGACACACTCGAAAAAAAATCCATGGGTTTTATTATGTCTCAATGGGATGATAAAGTTCTCAAATATGGTGAGCTTTTTGAACATCGTTTAATGAGTTTGGATATTAATATACCACTAGAAAAAGCCTTAGACACAGGGTGGGAAATTCTTGCCGAATGCTTTGAAAAACAAGAAACTGGCTTAAAATCAGATTTAATTGAAGAATATTGGCCTACAAAATAAAGGATAGAGGGTTTGTAAATGGCAACTATTAAGTTGACAAAAAATGAGTTAAAGTCTCAAAAAGATTCGCTTAAAATGTATGAGCGATATTTGCCGACGCTTACTCTAAAAAAACAGCAATTACAAACTGAAATCCGCATAATCGATGCTCGTGCAAAAGAAGTACGATCTCAGAGAAATGTGCTAGAAAAAGAGTTTGATACGTGGATTGCAGTTTTTGGTGAAGCAGAAGCTTTTAAACCAGATACGGTACAAGTCAGCACTATTCAAAAAGGAGAAGGCAATATTGCTGGTGTTCAAATACCTGTTTTCAAGGGTGCTGATTTTACTCGGGGTGATTACGATTTATATTCCACACCCTTATGGGTAGATTTGGCCGCAGATAAAATGGAAGCTGTTTTATCGCTAGATCTCGAAGCAGAGGTTCTTGATGAACAAGTACGCTTATTATCAAAAGAATTACGAACCACAACTCAAAGGGTTAATTTATTTGAAAAAATAAAAATACCTGAAACTAAAGAAAACATTAGAAAAATTACTGTGTATCTTGGTGATCAAGAAGTAGCAGCTGTTATCCGAGGAAAAATTTCTAAGGCTAATGCTGTTAAAAAACTTGAAAAAGCTAAACGGGAGGAACTAGAATGATTGTACCAATGAAAAAAGTCTCCCTAGTTGTTTTAAACTCAGAACGTAAACACGTTTTAAAAAAACTGCGTAGTCTTTCAATTGTACATTTAGAGCAATTAGAGGGAAGTGGTGAAAAATTAGAAGCTTTAAAAGCAGATTATAAAGATATTCAAAAGGCTAAAGCACTTTTATCAGATATTGCATTAGCAAAAAATAGTAAATTTAATAAGCAAAAAGTAGTAACTATTGATGAGACGTTAGAAAAAACAAAAAAAATATTTAGTCTTTTTGAACAAAAAAAAGAACTTTTAAATGTGATTGCTGCCAATACTAAAGA
Source organism: Treponemataceae bacterium (assembly GCA_035647695.1). Classification (GTDB taxonomy): domain Bacteria; phylum Spirochaetota; class Spirochaetia; order Treponematales; family Treponemataceae; genus CETP13. The sequence goes on from DASRMY010000296.1 coordinate 4,411, forward strand.
ATTAGACCGCCTTAAAAAATGGGGTGGTGTTACTCCTGCAGATTTTGATTATCTTTCTGGCAAGGGTGTCTATCTTTCGTTATATGAAATTTCAAATTCAAAATACCTACACATTTCAGAATCTGTTCAAACAGTTTTTGTAAATCGAGATAAAAGCCAAACTCGTTTTTTGCTGTTAACTGATGATGGTATTGTACCTGATGCAATGCCTGCTGAGGCTTTTTCTATAGTTATGCCAACTAAATCTACAAGTGAATTATCTACAGAAATAGAAGATTCTTACAAAGCATTAGACACTATTGCACAAACCCTACAGTCATATTGTGTGTATAAAGATGCATTAGATAAAGCTTTAGAAAAAAGAGCCACGCATATTGAATTTGAAAATGCTTATACAGGTATGTGGTCTGATAAGGACGCAGAAGTTACTGAAGTGCCAGCGTTTTCAAAAGACTTAGCGTGGGTTTCAGGCTATTTACCAGCAGAAAAGGCATCAATTTTACAAAAAACTGCTAAAGAAAATCAGTGGGCATTACTTGTAGAAGAGCCTACCGAAGAGGATAATAATGTACCTACAAAACTTCGAAACAATAAATTAGTGAGCTTAATTTATCCTGTTACAGATTTTCTTGGAACGGTCCCCGGATATCATGAGTATGATATATCTGGCTGGTTTTTATTATTTTTTACTATTTTCTTTGGAATGATTTGGGGTGATGCAGGTTATGGTGCATTGCTTGCAC
>DASRMY010000297.1:0-2409 GCA_035647695.1 Treponemataceae bacterium
ATATCATATATATATGTTTTGTTTGAAGTCTTTAAAAAAGCGTTTTACAATTTTAATTTTTATTGTGGTTGGTGTTTTTTGTAGTTGTTCTAATGCCAAAGAATCGGCACTTTCGTTAAAAACTGATACCTTGGCTACTACTAGGGCACCTTTGGCAAATATGCCATTGATGGGATTAAATTCTAATGCGATTGCTGCCTGTATACCTGAAGCTGCTAAATCCCAATACATGTTTTTTGCTTTTACCGATGATTTTTCTATTTCTAAAGATGAAAATGCTTCCGTAAATCTTTGTTTTTTAGAATTAGAAGAAAATTCTGTGCTGACTGTGGCTTTTTTGTATAAAAATGATTTTGCAAAAAAATATACACTTGTCAAAGAACTGCAGCCCCGACCTGTAATTAGTGGCAAAATAAATTCTGAAAATGCAGCGCATGGACTATCTTTAAGCTTAGCTTTTGCAAATGATGTGCGGGGCTTTCTTGTGTATTGTGATAAAAAAATGAAACTTGACTCTGCACGACTTGAAGATACACGCTATGGCTGGGAAAAAAATGGACAAAACAATTGGTATGGGTATTCGTCTGCTGGTGGGATAATACCGAGCAATAATCCTTTAGATATAAGTGGTAATGAAGTTTTTGATTTTACAGGCTGCTCAGTACAAAACAAAGTGTATAAAATTAAAATGCAAAAATCAAATATTGGGACTATTAGTAACCAGCAAAAATGCATTTTACATTTTGGCAATCAAAAAATAACAATTAGACGAGCTCCAGAGCAACAAGTCGTCACGTTGTATCCACATACACTACAAGAAAAGGCGCCAATTGTTTTTGCTCATGAAAATGCAAGCATGCTTACAGCTTTATTACTTATTCCAGATGAAAACTATATCTATTGTGAGAAAGCATTACAAAATGGTACAGCAGAACACTGTTTAGATAGAAAGCCTGTGGTTGCTGATCCAGGGTTAATGGTGTATTGGCCACAAGATACATGGCGCTATGATGATTATGAGGTGTTTCAGTGGGAACAATTCCCAAATATTCTTGCTTTTGACACAAAAGACTATGCTATACAAGCTCGCATGTTTAAGCGCCTTGCTTTTTATGTAGAAAAACATGGATATGTTGGGACTCTTTGGGCTAATGAGGTTCTTGCGGACAAACATGGTTTTAACGCACATGATTATCAGGCAAAAGATTTAGCGTTGTTTTTTGCACAAGCAGAACATGAAAAATTTCAATTAAACGATTTAGAATTGGAGTTAAAAGAAATTTTACTTCAAAATGGTATCCTCATGCGTGATAGTAAAAATATCATTGTTGCTGGTTTTGGCGCAATTGCTTCTATTTCTCGCGAAATTCCTTCTTATTTGCGAGTTAGATTACTTTGTCATGAATTGCTACATGGTATTTTTTTTACAGATGAAAAGTATCGTAAAAAAATATCGCAAGTATATGCACAAACAGATAGCAAATCTATAGAGTTTTTACTGCAATATTGGCAATCAAATGATTCTCTTGGATATGATATGTCTAATATGTTTCTTATACAAAATGAATTTATGGCATATATGGTTCAGCAATCGGTAAACGCAATCCCTCATTATTATGCTCAAAACATTGCGAATTGGAGGTCCGTAAATAAGCATCTGCCTGAGTTAGCAAAATATATTAGAGACACACATGCTAGTGGTTTTGTTGAGGCAGCTGAAAATATACAAGACTATCTTTTTTTTAATTGGGGATTTGCGGCGGGCAGGGTTTCTCTTGTTTCTTTATATTAATATTTGTTGTTGTTAATTTCTATATTAAATTGTTTTTCAACCCCAATAGTTGTCGGAGGTCCATGCCCAGGCATAACCTCAACATTGTCGTGTTGTGATAAAAGTTTTAGCCTTATATTTGTTAGTAAGGTTTTTTTTGCATAATTGTTATTTGTGCTTCCGCAGTTGCCAGCAATAAGTGTATCTCCTGTAAACATAACTCGACCAATTTTAAAAACCATAGAATCTGGTGAATGGCCTGGGACTGACATATAGCCAACAGAAAAGCCAGCAATTTTACGAACACCGTCACCTTTAATTACGATAGTGTCGCTTTTGGCAACTTCGTAGTCAGCAGCGTATATTTTGGGGTTGTATATTTTGCGTAGGGTAGTTAGTCCTTGTACATGGCTTGTATGATTATGGGTTATTAAAGCTGCTACTAATTTATATGGTCCTCGTTCTATTTGTTGAATCATATCATTTGTTATATTACCAGGGTCAATTATTATAGCTTGCATAGTTTCTTTGTTTGTAACAATGTAGGTGTTTGAAAAACCATGTATGTTAAGGTGTAGGTAAATTTTCATTCGTTTATCTCTTCATTTTTAGAAAATATAGCTTCTCTTGTATTAGAC
>DASRMY010000298.1:0-2885 GCA_035647695.1 Treponemataceae bacterium
TAAAATATTTTTAATTAGTAACTTTCATAATTATTATATATGCTAAAGTTACGCTAGGTCAAGCTGTTTATTCTATTATGGGGAGTAACTCAGTATATCCCCATTTTTATTGATGCTTTAGTACTTAATAATTTTTGTCAGCGTATCCTAGCCAACCATCATCTTGTACAAGGGCTTTATCAAATCCATCAAGTATAAATTTATAGCTTTTTGAAAGACTTCCTGCAATAAGTTTTACTTTTGCTGAGCCATCATCGTAAATTTTAATAACACAGTCACAATCTTTATTTCCAAAAAGTCTAAAAATTTCATCAATGTGATCTCGTTTTAGCTCAATAGCAAGTAGGCCGCAATTATACATGTTTTGTCTGAAAATACGAGCAAAACTTTCTGCAATAACTGTGTAAATACCATTTGCTTCTAGTGCCCAGGGTGCATGTTCGCGACTTGATCCGCAGCCAAAGTTTTCCCGTGTAATAACAACTTTTTTTCCACTTATATCTGTTTTGGGATTAAATCCTTCTAATGTTAAATCTTCTAGCAAATAAGGTTTTAATGCCTTTTTTTTAATCTCTGTTAAGTATTTAGCAGGAATAATTTCGTCAGTATTAATATCTGAACGGTCTAAAAATAAAACCTTACCACCAAATTTTTTCATCAAATACCTCCACATGAATCGTCATCTTCACTTACTATGATAGTATATCAAACACTAGCTGTAAAGCTTAGAATTTGTAATTTTACCTCTAATAGCAGTTGCACAAGCACTTGCTGGGCTCATAAGATGAACCATACCGCCCTTGCCCATTCTTCCGTTAAAGTTACGGTTTGTAGTAGATGCACATACCTCACCACTAGCAAGAACACCATTGCTCATGCCCAAGCAAGCTCCACACGTTGGGTTTGTTACACAAAAACCAAAGTCCATAAATGTTTCAATAATTCCTTCTTTCAAAGCTTGTTTATAGACAGCAGGGGTTGCTGGCGAAAGCACACCACGAACACCAGTTGGTATGCGTTTACCTGCTTTTACCGCTGGTTCTAAAATTTTTGCTGCTTCTCGCAGGTCAGAAATACGGCCATTTGTACAAGAACCAATGTATACTTGATCTACAGGAGTTCCTTCCATTTCTTTGATTGTTTTTACACAATCGGGTTTATAACCATATGTACAAACTGGTTCTAAATCTGAAAGATTATAGGTAACTATTTTTTTATATGTAGCATCTGCATCACTATTCCATGCACTGTACTCTTTTAAAGCTGCTTTTTTTGAAACATATTCGTCTTTAATAAATGGCCATAAGTATTCGACAGTTGTCATATCAGGCATGCAAATACCACTTGTACCACCAGCCTCTATAGCCATATTACAAATAGTCATTCGTTCTTCCATATTCATAGCATCAATAATTGGTCCGACAAATTCCATAACACAATTTGTTGCCCCATTAACACCTATTTGTGAAATAATGTGTAAAATAACATCTTTAGCATATACACCAGGTTTAAGCGTACCTTCTAAAACAAATTTTATAGTTTCAGGTTGTCTAAAAGAACATACGCCTTTGTAAATACCAACTTGTAAATCTGTGGTTCCTACACCAGCTGCAAAAGCACCAAAAGCACCATGAGTACAGGTGTGGCTATCTCCCATAATAACAGTAAACCCTGGGCGTACAAAACCTTTTTCTGGAAAAATAGCATGGCAAACTCCATTATTTCCAATATCAAAAAAATCTTTTATTTTGTTACGAAAAGCCCAATCTCTAAGAATTTTGCCTTGTTCTGCTGTTTTAGAATCTTTGGCAGGGCTTACATGGTCAATAACGGCTTTTATTTTTGTCGGGTCAAATACAGAGTCTTTATCCTTTTCGATTAGATCTGTTATGGCTGTAGGCGTGGTAATTTCATGACAAAAAACACGGTCTAGTTTTAATACCCATGTGCCTTCAAAGGGTTTGTTTACCAAATGAGATTCAAAAATCTTTTGAGCTATTGTTTTGCCCATATATGCCTCCTAAAAACAGAGCCTACAGTATTTGTTAAGTTACTGTAGTATTTATAAAGCTATTTGCCGTAATTGTCAATATAAACAATATTGTTTTTTTCACAGATAATGCCTTCTTTTACAAGACTTTGAGAAGCTTTTAAAATACGCTCGAAGTCTATCGATTCATTTTCAGCTATACTTGTAAGACTAAGTTTGTTCGCATTTGTTAGCTGTTTTATAATTACTCCCCGAGCTTGCCTAATGGAACCTTCAAATTTACTTTGTTTTGTATAATGAGCACTTTTACGGTTTGGATTTTTAACCTTTTTTTTAAGTTCTGCTCCATAATCCATTAGCGCATAATACCATGTTCGTGGGTCATCTTTATACAAAGTTTGCTTTATAAGTGACATGAGCTCACTATCTAAAACAGTGTGCGCATCTTTATAAAAGAAAAAAATATATAAAGAACGAATATTTGTTTCTATAAAAACTTCTACATTATTAAATGCAAACGTTGACACTGCACAGCTTGTATAAGGACCAACACCGCTTAGTTTTTGCAACTCTGATGCTGTAGACGGAAACACCCCATTAAGCTCTTCTACAACGGTTTTACAAGCATCGTGAAGAAACTTGGCCCGACGGTTGTATCCTAACCCACTCCATAATGTAAGTACGTCTGCAAACGTTGCTTTTGCTAAAGATTCAACTGTAGGAAATTCTTCTATCCACGCTATATATTTTGGAACTACCCGTTCTGTTTGCGTTTGCTGTAGCATTATTTCAGAACAAAGAATTTCATATGGGTCTTGTGTACCTCGCCAAGGGAAAGAACGGCCATGTTCATTAAAATACGAAAGAATAGTACGCTGAAATTCTCTAATTTGAC
>DASRMY010000299.1:0-5476 GCA_035647695.1 Treponemataceae bacterium
ACTATATCCTTAGTGTATACTTCTTGTATGGCAGATTTATTGACCAACTCAGAGTTTGAAAAATTTAGTAAGTTTATTTATGATAATAGTGGCATTACTTTTTCAGCTACAAATCGTTCTATTCTTGAAAGCAGATTAAAAGAACGGCTTCGTGTAACAAAGTTACAAACAATTGATGAATATTATAGGCTTGTTGTTTCAGATCCTGAAGAAAATAAAACAATGCTAGACTCGGTAACCACTAATTTAACGAGATTTTTTAGAAATTTGCCTCATTTTGAAACCCTCGAAAAGTATGTTTTCCCGTTGTTAATTAAATATAAAAAAGCGATAGGGAGCAATAATATAAAAATTTGGAGTGCGGGATGTTCCACAGGAGAGGAACCTTATACAATAGCTATGATTGCAAAAGAAAAACTTCCTCCAGGGTTTGATATTGAAATAATTGCTTCTGATTTGTCATTAAAATCATTAATGATTGGTCGCCAGGGATTTTATCCTGAGTCAAGAGTTGCTGCAGTACCCAAATACTATCTTAATAAATATTTTACGGCTGTTAATGGCGGATATCAAACCAAAGATGAAATAATGAAAACAATAAAATTTGACTACCATAATCTAAAACATGATTCTGGGCTTCGTAAGCTTGATATTATATTTTGTAGAAATGTGCTTATATATTTTGATGAAATGGCACAAAAAGCTGTTATAAATCGTTTTTGGGAATCTATGGCTTCAGAAGCATATTTGTTTATTGGACATTCAGAATCTTTGTTTGGGATGAACACAAAGTTTGAGTTTGTAAAAACAGACTGGGCTTGTCTTTATAGAAAATATATATAAGGGAAAGAAATGGATAAAATTTCAGTCTTAGTTGTCGATGATTCTGCTCTTATGCGTAATCTTATTTCTCGAATTATTAATGGTCTTCCGAATGCATTTGTTTCGGGTAAGGCTATGAATGGTAAAATGGCGCTGGATCGCGTACATTCCCTAAAACCCGACATTGTTATTTTAGATCTTGAAATGCCGGTTATGACTGGTATTGAATTTATGCGTGAGCGAAAAAAACAAAAACTAGATGTTCCTGTTGTTGTTCTTTCTAGTCTTGCACGAAAAGGTGCAGAAATTACCATGGAATGTTTGGAGCTAGGGGCAAGTGATTTTTTGCTAAAACCTTCTGGTTCTGAGTCTCATGATATTGAAGTTGTAGCAGACTCTCTTGCAGAAATGATTTTTAGTTACGGGGCGGCACATGCACTTTTAAAAGGAAAAAAAATACCGCTTTTTGATCCAACATCTATACAGCGATATAGCTCTGCTCCAATAGAAATTTTAAAGACAAGAGTAGCGCCCATTAGTCCTGCGTTAGCTAAACCTTTGACTACAAAAGCTGCGGTCGTCCCCATTCGTGAACCAGGCCCAATTGAAATTATTGTATGGGGGATTTCTACTGGTGGCCCAAATGCATTACGGAAGGTATTTGCACAGCTTTCATCAAAAATACAGCAACCTATGCTTGTTGTTCAACACATGCCAGCTGGATTTACTAAAGAATTTGCTAATAGTTTAAATAATATTTGTTCATTAGAAGTAAAAGAGGCAAGCGATGGAGATCTCTTAAAACCAGGTCGCATACTAATAGCCCCTGGTAATAAACATATTATTCTTGAACGAAAATCATTAGCTACTATTGTCCGGTTGTCAGACGAGCCAGTTCGTAATGGGCATAGACCTTCTGTTGATGTGCTTTTTGCCTCTGTTGCAAAAGAATATAAAAACAGAGCTCTGGGTATTATTATGACTGGAATGGGACGCGATGGTGCGGAGGAACTAGCCGAGCTCAGAAAACAAGGATCAAGAACACTAGGACAAGATGAAAAGTCGTCTATCGTTTATGGTATGCCTAAGGCCGCATGGGATTTAGGTGGTGTTCAAAAACAAATTTCTCTAGACGATGTTGCTCAAGTTGTTAACGAGTTAGTTATTGAACATGCGTAGTTTTTTTAATGCATGATGCATGCGTCTTGGCGTATTTTTTCTATGTTTGTATCTTCAACTGATTCGATATAACTATTATTTGGGGGGCGACTGTGTGTGAGTAAAGAAACAACTCCCACAGCACTGCCAAGTCCTAAAAGTACAGCTAGTATATGAAACGCTTCATTAGCAGTATATCCTGATATAAGCGCAATTGTGTCAACAGCAAACCAAGATAAAACGGCAAAAAGGATGGGGAGGATAAGAGCTAAAAAAGCTTGTTTTAGCTGTGCTTTTCGGTCTGCTCTTATTGTAACAAACTGGCCTTCATAAATAGTAAGATTGTGCGGGTTTGAGACTTTAAAAGGTGTTCCATCTTCTAGACTGCAATACTTTGAGCAACTTAGACAATGTTCACTTATCAGGGGGACAACATTAATTTCATTGTTATTTATTTTTTCTATGCGAGCTTTATCGTACATACTTTTCTCTTTTTTTAGAAAGGAATTTTAGTTTTAGGGAGCATTCTTCGCTACCAACTGTATTATTAAGTTCTATGTATGTGTCACGAAGGTTGTATAAGGCATCGTAGTAGTGCGGATAAATAGAAAGTGCTGTTTCAAATGCATCAGATGCATCAGCGTATTCTCCTTTAGAAAAGAAAAAAACACCCATATTATTCCACATGTGAGGGTTTTCAGGGTTAACTTCAAGGCCAAGTCTACAATACAAAAAAGCAGCATCAATGTTATCCATTGCATAACATACCAATGAAAGGGTTTCTATCACATCTTGATCATACTCATTGCATTTATAGGCTTGAAGGAGCGCTTCTTTAGCTAATTCGAGATTACCATAATCACGGTAGGTAAGTCCTAAATTATACCATAAGAGGTAGTTGCTTTTTTCTATAAGCAATGCTTGATGAAAACAAGCTACAGCTTCTTTAAAGCTCCCCTCTGATGCGAGGCTAATTGCTTGTGTGTTTAACTTTTCAGGGCTTTCTTTCATATATTCCTCAGCATATCTGTAAAAAAGGCTTCAATCAAGTATGCGGGAGCATCTTCTTTATCGCCCCCTTTTTTTACAGGATACATTTTTTTCAGTTTTGCACAAGATTTTGTAATCATATCTATACCAGTCACCTGTGCTTTTTTTATTGCGTCCGATGTATTAATAATACCGATGCATTCTTCGACAGCCGGCGAAGATATTCCTTCTGCGGCAGCTTGGTTAAAACAATTTATAATGTTTTTAAAGTCAGATGGTTTTTTCTGTACATGTAAAAGCAACGGAAGGCTTTTTTTCCCTTCTACAATATCATCCCCGCGTTTTTTTCCTTTGTTTCCTGTAGTTAGGTTTATGCAATCATCGATAATTTGAAACCCAACTCCTATATCAGCAGTAATAGAGGCAACCCTATGTGCTTGTTCTATTGTGCCGCCTCCTGTAATAATACCAATTTTTGCAGCTAATGATGCGAGCGTTCCTGTTTTCATGCGTACCATAGCGGTGTATTCTTCTGCAGTGGGAATTTCTGTGTTTTTATGCCATGATATATCCATTGCTTGGCCAAGATGAAGCTTGCGAATCTCGGTGCTTAGTATTGTATATAGTTGATTTTGAATTGGTGTGTTTTTAATGTTTTTAATGTTTTTAATTGTAGAAAATGCTTCAAAATAAAGCCACGAAGCTGCATTTATAGCAGTATCTATCCCATAAACACAATGAGCGGCAGGTTGTCCCCTTCTCATGTCAGCACCATCTTCTATATCATCATGTATGAGACTTGCTGTATGAACATATTCTACAAGTGGTACTAAGGAGTAGGCAAAGTCTATTTTAGGGTTGTTTTGTGGTTTTTCATTGTTATGATATAAGACCATTTCTGCACAAAGAATGAGCATGAGTGGTCGCCAGCGCTTACCGCCTAGCTCGAGGAGACGCTGGCAAGGCAGTGTTAATTCTTCTATATGTTTTTGTTTTATAGCAGAAGGAATTTTTTCAAATGAATTTAGGATCCAAGCTTTTGAAAGATTTTTAGGTAAGTTGCTATGTAAAACATCTTCAATTTTATCAAATCGTGCAGTATACTGTGTGTTCATGGTACAGAATATAACAAAAAAAACCGATAATGAAAACAACAATTACAATTACGGAGTATGTATGCCTAAAGATATGTATGGAAAACCAGATTTTTGGACTAAAAAGGCTTTCTCAGAAGGGTATCCGGCCAGATCGGTTTATAAATTGCAAGAAATAGATGAAAAATTTAACATTCTTAAGAAAGGCAGTGTCGTTTTAGACTTGGGTGCTGCTCCTGGAAGCTGGACTGTTTTTGTTTTGCGCGCACTTGATGGAACAGGCCATGTAACAGCAATTGATTTAAAGCCTCTTTCAAAAAAAATAAAAGCAAATAACCTTACCTTTTTTGAAGGGGATATGACTGATGCAGATTTTCGTAATGAAATAAAGAGAAATGGTCCTTATGACACAATCATATGTGATGCAGCTCCAGCAACAACAGGAAACAAGGTTGTAGACACAGCACGATCTGCAGGGCTTGTAGAAATGGCAATATATTATGCGCAAAAGATGCTAAAACCAGGTGGTAATTTTGTAGTAAAAATTTTTCAAAGTGGGGATCAGCAATCTTTTTTAAAACTATTGAGAGAAACATTTGCATTAGCAAAAGGTTTTAAGCCCAAGGCTTGTCGTGCTAAATCCTTTGAAACATATCTTATTGGCCTGGACAAAAAGAGTCTTGCATGAAATTAATTAATTATTATAAAAAAATAAAATTTCTTTCAAGTACAAGGATTGTTAAAAATATAGTACCAATCCTTGTTTCAGCAATAGCTGGAGCGTTGTGTGCCTGTGTACTTACTTTTTGTCCGTCAATGTCAAATATGCAAAATAATTTTCAAATGTATGAGAATTCCCAAAAAAAAGTTTTGAAAAAAAAGGGAGAAATAAATTCTTTTGAGCAGGGTGTGAAGACAAAAACAGCTACTGAAACAAAAACAGCTCAATTTAGTCAATTATATGGTCAGGGCGGTTATGAAACACCAGCAAAAAATCAAAGTATCGCTTCATTACATGATCAAACAGATGCTGCGTTGCTTGCCGATGCCGAAATGAATGAATCTCTTGAAGAAAGAACGTATTCGTCTTTAAGCTATCATGTATACCGTATTAAAAAAGGAGATATGCTTGGTGTTATTGCTGAGCAATTTGGAATAACTGAAGACACACTCATTAGTGTAAATAACATTAAACAATCTCGACTTATTCAAATTGGACAATATATAAAAATTCCATCTATAGCAGGAATTTTATACACTGTTCGTAACGCAGGTGAAACAGCAAAAAACATTGCAGAAAAATATGAAGTTAACTATGAAAAACTATCTGCTGTAAATAATATAAAAGCTGACGAAAAACTTACAGCTGGAGAAGTGGTTTTTGTACCCGATGCATTTTTAGACTGGGTAAC
>DASRMY010000300.1:0-5758 GCA_035647695.1 Treponemataceae bacterium
ATATAATATATGGAATTTTTAAAAAACTTGATTGAGTATTATGATGAATTATATCCTGTTTCAAAAGGTCAAAAAGATTTTTTTAACAATCTTTTTACTTCTTATAAAATGCCTACAAGATTTTTAGGCATTGGGTGCGGAACAGGTAGTTTTGAACATGACCTTGCTCTCTTAGGGCATGATGTAACAGGAACTGATACTTCTGCAGAAATGTTAGAATCTGCTAATCGTCGCCGTAGAATGCCAAACACCGCTATTAGATTTTTTCTAATGTCTACAGTAGAGATGACCCGCTTTCTAGGTAGTAGCTTTTATAATTGTATTGCCTGTTTAAATAGTAAAATTATTCTAATTCATGACCAAACCCTTTTGCGAAAATTCTTTTTTGATTGCAAATCTTTATTATCCGAAAACGGGACTCTTGTTTTACAACTTGGAAATTTTACTTTGTTAGAGGATACCAATACGTTTACTCTTCCCGTCCAAAAAAGTATTAGAGCTTCGCTTCATTCTACCCTAGAAGAAACAGAAGATGAAAAGTACTTGTTAACCCAAACAATTGACAGAGGAGACAATCGATTTTTACCTATATTAGATAAAGCACCTATACAACCTATTACTCCAGACATTATCAACACATATGCTAAAGAAGCTGGTTTTTCTACGATTACCTATTACAATGGATGGACTCAAGAACCATTTACTGGAGAAGATGCCAATATTGTTTGTTTACTATCCTAGATACGTCTAAGTAATATGCCATCGTCCATTTTGTTTGACAAATCGTGACGCAGCGACTTCTAAAATCCGACCATCTTCACCATGCATACTGACCATTGCAGTGATAAGATTAACATCTGTTACTTTAAAGTTTGTTTTATCATAATATATATGCACGCCTTCATGAGGTAGTTTTTTGCGACTCTCCGCGTACCAATCATGCTCATACGCAAGACAACAAAGCAACCTCCCACATTGACCTGAAATCTTCATTGAATTTAATGACAAATTTTGATCTTTAGCCATGCGTATAGACACCGGCTTAAGCTTGTCTGAAACAGCATTACAGCAAAAAGGCCGACCGCAAACACCTAAGCCTCCAATTATTCGGGCTTCATCGCGAACGCCTATTTGTCTTAATTCAATACGCATTTTAAAAACAGAAACAAGATCTTTAACCAACTCCCTAAAATCAACTCTATTTTCAGATGTAAAAAAAAATAAGATTTTTGGCTCATCTAGCAAAAAATGAGTTGTAACAAGCTTCATATCAAGGCGATGATACGCAACCTTTTCTTTAAATATTTGAAAGGCTTCTTTTTCTTTTTCTATATACTCTTTTACTTTTTGTAAATCTTCCTTTGTTACAATGCGACTTATTTCAACAATATCAGTTTCAATTATTTCGATAGGTGCCTTTGTTTTTCCTAAAACAAGAGCAATATCTTTACCGTACCTTGTCGGAACAAAAACACGGTCACCAGGTATCAATGTCATGTTTTCACCCGGAAGAGCATAAATTCCTTCAGAAGAATATTCAAGCTTTAACTTGTATAAACCGTCGGGACTGGCAAAGGGTATTTCCTGTTTTGACAATGAGTTTTCGATATCTTCACCCCTATCTAAATTTTTATTATTTATATTTTCTCTATCACGCATATATTCTCCATAAATTAGGATAAAACATCTATAACTAGTCCATTAATTTCATCAACTTTTGCTAACAAATCTATTTGGTCTCTTTGGTTCGAAAGAATCCCACGTGCTAGCTCTTCTAGTTTAGTATTTATTGTTTGAACAATTTTAAAAGGTTGTTTTTTTCGTAATCTTGTTCCTCTTTTTATTGTTTCTATTGTATATGAATTTTTTGTAACAAAACGCATAAAACCAGAAAGTACTTTATGATACTCTTTAAAGTTTTCAGGAGTTGTATTTTTCTTTAACAAATCGCCTTTAGAGTACACTGAATCGACTAAAAACTGTAAGGCTTCATCAAAGGGTTTTCCTTCTATTTCAGCAGGTAGCAAAATATCTGTTTGAGCCACCTGTTGCTTTTCATCTAATATTTTAGAAAATGGTTGTTTTTTACTTATTATATCTTTTTCTTTTTCTTTTTTTTTCGTTTTTTTTCGAGGGGTCGAACTATATAGTGCAGAAATTCCCATCGGATCAATACTAGACATTAGGCATGCTCTTGTGGTGACAACTTTGCTTTTTTTAATAATGCTGTTTTATCTTGCCATTTTATTTTTTCTTTTTCAAATTCTTCTCTATCACTTATAACAATACAAGACCCTTGAAACAAAACCTGTTCTTCCATTCTAATTTTTTGAGTCACAATATCGCCAAAAACAGAAGCTGTTGAAAACAATTGTACACCTTCTGGTGCAACAACGTCTCCTTGTATGACTCCACCTATAATGGCTGATAGTGCTAAAACATCTCCTCTTATACGAGCCTTTTCTCCAACAATCAGCTTTCCGTCTACTTCAATACTTCCGTCAATGTCACCATCAACGCGAGTAAACCCAGAAGCCTTTAAGTTTCCCAAAACAGTTGTTCCTGGACCGACAATTGAGTTTATTGAAATATCGTCACGTAAAGCCATGAAAAAACCTTTTAATTATTGACCTTAATGTTTATATATTTAGCAGGATCAACAACATCTGAGCCAATATGAACTTCATAGTGAAGGTGTGGACCTGTAGAAATACCACTGTTGCCAATTGCACCAATTGAATCGCCTTGTGATACAAACTGTCCTTTTTTTACATATGTAGCTTTTAAATGTGCATACCGAGTATAATAACCGTAGGCATGTTTAATAATTATATAGTTTCCAAAGCTAGGATCGTATGTTACGGTAACAATTTGTCCATTTGCAGTAGCAAGAACAGAATCACCAGAACGCCACGTAGATAAATCGATTCCTTTATGAATATACCAACGACCAGTAATAGGATGAACATTTTGACCAAAGGTCATTGATACATGACCAATGCCACCTCGTATAGGCCATATACTAGGTGTATCTGCAAAAATATCACCCTGCGTTTCTAGCATTTTTCCTATTTGTTCAACTGGCTGAACAGCGCCTTCTAGATACGCGGTTAAATTGCGAACATCGGCTGTTTCATTTACAGAGCCCTGGACAATTGATTTATTGTTAAACAATGAAGAAAGATCACCTGTTTGAACATTGCTTTCAGCAGCAGAGATTTGATTAATACCTATAAGTGATAAAGATTGTGACAAAGACTTTTGAAAACGCTGGGCTGCTTGCAGTAAATTATTGTTTTCATCCCGTAACTCATCTAAGCTTGCAAGTGTTTGGCGATTTTCATTTTGCAGCCTTGAAATTTCAGCTGCTGAACCTATTGACTGTCTGTTAAAATAAAAAAACGAGCTTATAATTCCTAAAACGAGAACAGACCCTATGACAACTGAAAAAATATTTGTTTGAAAATTTACCACTTTGTTTTGTGAATGAGGAACTATCATTATAGTTAATTTACGATCACAAAGCTTAAAAAGGTACATCAAACCCCGCCCTATTAGTTTAAAAAAACCACCTATCAGGCTAAAGATTCGTTGCACCACGTTTTTTTCAAGTCTTTTGTAACGTCGTGTTTTTGCCACTATAAACTCCATTGAGAGACTGTTATTTACTATAGCACCAGTCATGGCACTTGTCAATCTTAAGATAAAAAATCCGTTTAGATTGACGATTGTGTTTTCCTGTGTTATGCTTATCGGTAGGAAGTGAAAAAAACTTAGTTTTCAGTTCCGAGGAAACAGTTGCGTTTCCTTATCACCTTATTTGGACAAACCCATGCAATTTTTTGATACTCATGCCCATATAGGATTGATCTACGATGATCCTATCGATCAGCTCCGTGTAATACAAGAGGCAAAACAAGCAGGTGTTACACGCATTGTTAGTATTTGTAATAGTCTCCATGACTTTTCTCAGGTTTACGATAATCTAAAATCCGTCCCTGGAGTTTACCATGCAGTTGGAGTTTCTCCTTCTGAAGTAACCACACCAGGTAAAGACTGGGTAAAAACAGTTGAAGAAGGATTAAAGCTCCCGAATGTAATAGCTTTAGGAGAAATAGGTCTTGATTATTTTCGTAAGTTTGGAGACAAACGTTCTCAAATTGAGCTTTTTATAACCCAACTCGAACTTGCCTCATATGCAAATAAACCGGTTATAATTCATAACAGAGAAGCAGGCACCGACATACTTGATATTTTATCAGAACGAACTCCTGATGCAGGAGCTGTTTTTCATTGCTATTCTGAAAACGCTGCGTACGCAAAAAAAGCACTAGATTTACCTGTGTATTTTTCGTTTGCAGGAAACCTGACATATCGAAATGCGCGTAATTTACACGAAACAGTATTAAATATTCCGCTTGATAGAATATTAATTGAGTCAGAAAGTCCTTTTATGGTTCCTGCAAAATATAGAGGAAAACGTAATATGCCTGCTTATACTCCTGCCACGGTAGAGTTTCTTGCAGACATGCTTGCTATGCAAATGGAAGAACTCGCTGCCCAATTATGGAAAAACAGCTGTACATTTTTTAATCTCCCAGAATAATAGCTTGTGAAATCATTACCTTATTATCACCCCGTTACAATCGGAAATGTCTCTTTGCCAGGTAATTTGTTTTTAGCTCCTGTTGCGGGCTATTCAGATCGAGCCTTTCGTTCAATTTGTTATGAAAATGGCTGTTGTTTTGCCTATACTGAAATGGTATCAGCTGAAGCAATAGTACGTAAAAATGAAAAAACGGAACTCCTTGTGCATCGAGCTTCTAAGGAGCTGCAATATGCGGTACAAATTTTTGGTTCTGAGCCAGAAACAATGGCCAAGGCCGCCGCTATAATTGCTAAAAAAGCACAACCAGAAGTTATTGATATAAATTGTGGTTGTCCTGTTCCTAAAATTATAAAAACAGGAGCTGGTTCTGCGCTGACTCGCAACCCAAAACAACTTGGACTCATTGTTAAAGCTGTAAAAGCAACATTAGACGAGTTTTCCAAAAAACACGAGATAAATCCAATCCCACTTACAGTCAAAATCCGCTCAGGATGGGACGAACATTCCTTATCTTGGAAAGAAGCAGCTATGACTGCCCTCGAAAATGGAGTAAGCGCCATTACATTACACCCCAGAACACGAGCACAAGGTTATGAGGGAAAAGCTAATTGGCAAATACTTACCCAGTTAGTACAACTAATAGACAAACAAATACCAGTTTTCGGCTCAGGTGATGTTTTTACACCTCAGGATGCTAAAAACATGTTAGAACAAACCAATTGTGATGCAATCATGCTTGCACGCGGTACAATGGGAAACCCCTTTCTTTTTAAACAAACAAGAGATTATCTAACAACAGGAACGTATTCTAAAACAGCACCCTCAGAGTATATTAAAACTGGTTTAAAGGAGCTTGCTTTTCTTATTGATGATAAAGGTGAAAAAATTGCTTGTTGTGAAATGCGCAAACGGTTTTGTGCATATACAAAAGGAATGCCCGGTGGCGCAGAATTACGAAAATCTATTGTTCTATGTACGACCTTTGACTCTTATTTAAAATTGTTCGCTTCACATATTGAATATTAGCTCTAATAGATTTATATTGTACCTATGAACTTATTACAACAGTTGGTAGGTTTTTTCGAATCTATTTTTAAAAGCTCAAACCCTGCTGTACAAAAAAAATTACAAATTAGAAACATTGAAAAT
>DASRMY010000301.1:0-11887 GCA_035647695.1 Treponemataceae bacterium
CCTGTTATAGATTGTAACGTTTGTTCTAATATTTTTCCTGTTTTTATATCACAGCTTATTGTTTCAGTGCTTTCGTGTGTAATTTCTACAGATACTTTTGTTGAACAAGAAAAAGAGAAAGATAATAAAAACATTGTAAAAAATAGGTATACTGTATGTTTCATACTAATTAAGCAACTTAGATACAGGGATTGTTACACGAAAACCGGTAGAAAATGATAATCCAGTGCAAACCGATTCATATGGGGTTAGTGCAGAATTATTTAAGTTGTTAAAAACAGACCAAGCTACATCTTGTACAAAACACATTGTAGCAGATCCTAAAGACCAACTAGGTGTATGCCATGCAACGCCTAATATTCCAGGAAAAAAAGATGCTTTTATAGCTTTGCTATTACCAATAATTGCAGGCGAACCGAAGGTAATAATTGGACCACTGTAAATTCTAAGAGTGTCGTGTAATGTTACAGAAAAAATAATAGGCATTTGAAAAATATTCATTTTAGGGTCAAAACGATATCTAATGCCAAAGCCAGGAGCTAGTTTTGTAGATTTTAATCGTTTATATGTCAGGTGTGTTTCTAGGTCTGCACCACGTAAGTTGAACATAAAACCATGTGATGTTGTAGAATTCCATAAAACAGATGCAAATGCGTCAAAAGATAGTTTTTCTTTAAAAGAAGACTCTGTGACAGGCTTTGTCGTAGAGTTATTGTTGTTTATAGTTTCTTTCATAGTCGCAAACTCCTTTGTTGGAGGCAAAAACTGTCCTACGGCGGCATAACTATTATTCCATGTTGTCTGATTAAGAGATGAAAGAATAACACCTGTGTTTGGACCATCGCTTACTGCGTGTATAAATTGGTTTTTGCCAATGTAGAGTCCAACATGGGAAATTTTGTTTCCATGTGTTTTAAAAAAAAGCGCATCCCCTGGTTCGAGTTGAGATAAAGATACTATGCGCATATCGCTATACATTGCAGAAACTGTCCGGGGTAATTGTATTCCTGTTGCTTCTCTTGATATGGTAAATAAAAACCCAGAGCAGTCCATGCCAGAAGAACTAATTCCTCCTTTTACATAAGGCACTCCAATAAATTGTTTTGCGTAAGAAATAATGTCTTGGCGTGCTTTATATGCTTCTTCTTTTGTTATGCAAAAAGCAGTAGAAACAAAAAGAAAAAAAACTGCGAAAAATGTAAATGGGCTTTTTTTAAGTAATCTCATGTTTCGATTATACGTAATTATTTAAAATAGTACAAGATTTATTACATTTATAGATGACAAAAAACAAATATATGTTATAATTATTCAATTAAGTGTAATGAGAGAAAGAAAAGGGGTTTATATATGGCTGAGAATAGAGTACCATGGGATTTTTTAGATGCGTATCGAGGAAAAGCATTTGTAGGTGAGTGGCCTACAATTTCCGAAATGTTTCAAATTACAGTTGAGCGATTTCCCAACCGTAATTGCTTTACTATTTTTGAACCTGATAGAAATACGCTAACATATGCACAGGTGCTTGATAATGTTAAAAAACTTGCTCAGTGGTTGCTTTCTCAGGGTATCAAAAAAGGTGATCGTGTTGCAGTAACCGGAAAAAACTCTCCAGAATGGGCAACAGTTTTTCTTGGAACCCTTTTTGCTGGTGCAGTTATAGTGCCTATTGATAATGGACTTACTGTTGAAGAGGCTAAAAACCTTATAGAAGCTTCTGGTTCTAAGATTGTTTTTTCTGATGAAGAAAAATATGAGAGTATAAAAAAAACCTTGAAAAAGGTAGCTCTTTACTCAATTACCAAAAAACATGCTGATACCTATGTGTATAATCTTGCAACTGAAAAAAAATACACTGTTGAAGCAGCCTTAGAAAACGATATTGCTGCAATTCTTTATACATCGGGCACAACTGGTAAACCAAAAGGTGTTGTGTTAAGTCATAAAAACTTAGTTTCAGACTGTTATATTGCTCAAACCAATTTAAAAATATCAGAAGAAGATGTTTTTTATGCACTTTTACCTATTCATCATTCGTATACAATGCAAGCTGTTTTTATTGAAAGTCTTTCGGTTGGCGCAGAAATAGTGTTTGGTAAGTCTATGGCTGCTACAAAGATGTTACGAGAGCTTAAAATGGGTAAAATAACTATGTTGCTTGGTGTTCCGTTATTATTTAACAAGCTTTTAGCAGGTATTATGAAGGGCATTAGAGCAAAAGGCATTGTTGTCTATGGTATAATGAGTTTTCTAATGGCTGTTTCTTATTTTATTACAAAGGTGTTTAAGTGCAAACCAGGAAAAGTACTTTTTAAATCTGTATTAGAAAAAGCAAGCTTGGGTGATTTGCGCATAGCAATATGTGGTGGTGGTCCTCTTGCTCCAAGTGTTTTTAGTAGATATCAAGCCTTAGGTGTTGATTTTATTCAAGGATATGGGCTGACAGAAACATCCCCCATTATAGCATTAAATCCTAAAGAGCATTTTAAAATTGAAAGCGTAGGTCGTTTTTTCCATCCTCATATGGAAATGAAAATTGATAATCCAGATGAAAATGGTATTGGTGAGGTTTTAGTAAAAGGACCTATGGTTATGCAGGGATATTATAATATGCCAGAAGAAACAGCCGAGGTGTTTACTGAAGATGGTTGGTTTAAAACAGGGGATTTAGGGAAACTCGATAGTGAGCATTATTTATATCTTGCTGGGCGTGCTAAAAATTTAATTGTTACAGAAGGTGGAAAAAACGTTTTCCCCGAAGAAATAGAAAATGAATTTCAGCTTGAAAATGACCTTGAGCAAATTACAGTTCAAGGCTATGTACTTGATGCATCTACAAAAGCTGAGGGTATAGAGGCTCTTGTGTATCCTGCAGATGATTTAATAACTACACTTGGTGTCGTACGCAATAGTGCTGAGTCAGAAGAAGTTGTGCAAAAGTATATTAATGATATTATAGCTAAAATAAATAAAAATCTAAAACCATATGCCCGTATTTCTAAAATTACAATACTTAAAGAGCCATTAGAGATGACAACAACTCGTAAGGTTAAAAGAAATTATAAAAAATAAAAACTTATCTAGGACGGCGCGAAAGTGCTGTCCTTATTGTATCTAGGTTGGCCTCCTTTTTTTTTGTAAACAGGGGGTCATTTTTTATATCTAGGGTAAAAGCGCGTTGGCCTATATTTTCAATATAATGTGCATCGCTTGAGGTTGTAAGAGGGTATCCGCAAGTGTCAAGCGGTACTACTTTATTTTTTTTATGTGCTAAAGTATAGGTTGGAGGAATAGCAGTAACTTCTAAAGCATCCCAATTACCTGGTGGAATAAAACCTAATTGACTAATTATAGAAAAGGAAAATCTATTTACATGAGCGGGAATGCACAATCCTCCCAGCTCGTGAACTCGTTGTGTCGCATCGTCTAAAGAAATTTCTGCAGATATATGCAAGTATTTTTCAACTTCGCCAAGTATGGTTTCATCTTCATCAACATATACTTGGTCACCGTTTTTTTCGGGGTTGTTTTTAAAAAATGGAATGAGATTATATATTTCTTCTCCAAAATTCATAGCGGTTTGCAGATTAGCAAAAAGACATAACGTGTGAATTTCCTCTATTGTTTGTAATTCCATTCCATAAAGAGCGGCTATATTAGCCTTAAAACAGAGCTTTGCAAATGTTGGACAGTTAAGACAAGTATTGTGATCTGTGAGCGCAGCAATTTGAATGTTTTTTTTTTGTAAAACGGACACTATTGCAGAGGGGGACATTGCTAAATCTGCACAAGGAGAAAGACAAGAATGTAAATGCCAGTCACAGCTTAAAATCAAAATAGCCTACTTGTCTAATAGTTCGTATAGTTGACCAGATATTGTGTACTGATTTTTTTCTGTTACGTATAGCATAATGTTTTCATTTGCAGCAGCTTCTTTCATGTCGTCTGGAATAGATCGATTGTTACAAATAATAACTGCTGGACAGTCTTTTAGGGTTGCAACCGCAATGGTGTTTTTATGAGCTTGAATTGTAACAAAAATACATTCTTCAGGCGCATTTCCCATAACATCACTTAATAAATCGCCTGTGTATACAGTAGTAATATCCGTATTAAGAATGCTTTCTATGGGAGGCGTTGAAATTGTTTTTAAGTTTAGTTTTTTTGCAATTTCTTTAATGTTCATAGAGTGCTCCTTATTCCTGGTTTTTTAAGGCAAAGGTTACAATAACCTTTGTTTCATTAGAGTTTGAGTATATTTCAAATGTGTCAGACGCTCGTTTTGTGTTTGGTAGACCAAGACCTGCGCCAAATCCAAAGGACCTAACTCTTTCTGTGCCTGTAGAAAAACCTTCGGTGAGAGCCTTTTCTATATCAGGAATACCAGGTCCAGTATCCTTTGCTTCTATGATAAGTGTTGGTGGAGCATTGCTATTAGATGGGTTAATTGTATATCGCATAGTACCTCCCTTAGAGTGTATCACTTGATTGATTTCTAGCTCATAACTCGCAATTCCGACTCGTCGTGCAATCGCTTTGTCAATGTTCATGTTGCGTAAGTATTTTTTTATTTCAGTAGATGCAAGTCCTGCACTGTCAAAATTAAAAGGCTCGGTTACAAACTCAAAGACGGGTGTTTGAGTTACTATTTCATGTGTGCTATGTATTTTAATTTCTTTGTTTTCGAGGCGTTTTACTTCATCTGCCATAGCTGTCAACAGTGCAGAAATTAAATCAGTTGTTGTTACAATACCTACAAGGCGTTGTTCTGCATCAACAACAGGGAATCGACCAAATTTATATTTATTAAAACACGAAACAGCAAAAGAAACGGGCATATCGTCTTGTAACACTATTAAATCTGTAGTCATATAGGCCTTACATGGGTCGTCCATGTTGCCTCTGTCAAAAACAGTGACAATATCTGCAATTGAAATCATACCTACTAATTTTTTTTCTTCTATAATGGGAACACCTGAAAAATGTTTTTTTTTCATGCATTGTTGAATTTTTCTCATAGAATCATGTGGTGAAAATGTTTTTACCGTAGAAGACATAACATCTTTAACTTTTAGTTTAAATAAGAGTTTAAGAACAGCTTCTGAAGACGAATCTGTTGTAATAGTAATATCTTGCATAACTAGTAGTATACAGTACTATTAGAAAATTCGAAAGGATTTACAAAAAAAATAAACGAGTCGGGCAGTATGTGTTTAATACTTATCCCGTAAGTATTAAACAGGAAGTTTGATTTATCATACTATCTGTTTTATACTATAATTATGGATTATCTCACTATTTTGGCCGCTGTGGGAGGCTTTCAGGGAATAATAATTCTCCTTTCTATACTTTTCAGGTTTAGGCATCGTAAAAACATGCCGCTTGCCCTGCTTTTAGTGGTTTTTTCACTGCGTCTTGCAACAATACCAACATGGAATCCAGAGATACTGCTCGCATATCCGTGGATCTATCCATTGACAGCGCCTCTGCCATTTCTCTTTGCGTTTCTTTTGTGGTGGTATATTAGAGAGTTGACAAGCGATACAATGAATCCCCCTCAATTTTTTTATATTCATTTTTTCCCGTATTTTTTTGAAGTTATTGCAATTTCGTGTACCCTGCTGAAAATGGACAGGGGAGAATATGTACTTTTTATAGACAGTGTTTTTTCTGGTAATCCTCCACTGTGGTTACTGGTACGGAACGGATGTAAAGTTGTATTAAATATATTGTATATTGTTCTTTCAGGGCGTATTGCCTTTGAAAAAAAATCTAAACGACTGTCGAATATCAAACAATTATGGGTGAGAACGTTGGTTGTAGTTCCATTTTTAATTCTTTTAGCCTTTGCATATGTTGCAGTGGTTCCCTCGGCAACAGCACTTCTTTCAAGTAAGTTTATACTTCCATTTTTTATTCTGGCAATAACAATGGTACTGCTTATTTATATTATCTCTTTTTTTTTATTAATAATGCCGCCTGGTATTTCAATTTATCAAAGAAAGGAGCATTCAGAACACAGTATTCTCTTGTGTTCTGAAATCGAATGCAAGGATATCCTCGACATGCTTGAGCAGCGATTTGCTGGTGGTGTGTGGCAAAATCCCGATCTTGTTTTATCAGACATTGCTTCTGAAATCAACATTCATCCCAACCGGCTTTCCTATGCAATTAATCATGGTTACAAGGTCAGTTTTAGGTGTTATCTTAATTCAAGGCGGCTCGAGTATTTTATTTCTAGGCTAAAAAATGGAGCGCATAAAAAACAGTCTCTTCTTGACCTTGCTTTCGAAGCAGGGTTTCCATCAAAGAGTACGTTTAACAGATTCTTTAGAGAAAAAATGGGGGTGTCACCCTCCGAATATATGCACCAATTTGATTCCACAATAGGGTAGTCACTCTTTTTTATCGCTTTAAAGAGTCCCATTTTGCATTATGGAGCGCAAACCACTTAGTTTTGTGAGATTCTTTATGTTAGAGGTGAATTGTACAACTAAAAATGTACATAAAAACATGAAGAAGGGACCAAAAAGTGGGATTACGAAAAAATCCGTCTTTTGTAAGATCCTCTTCAAATACTTTATTTTTATTTAGGAGGTATGTATGAAAAAAGGAATGAAAATGTATGGGGCAGTTATTGTGGCACTACTCATGTTGTTGGCAACCAGTTGCGAAGCTATTTTAGATACAGGAGGCAGTAACGATACCAGTAATACTCCTGACATTTATGAAGACAACGATGCTCGAGGTGATGCATATACCATTGAACAGGGAAAAGCATATAACGCCACAATAAGCGATGTAGATGATGACGATTGGTTTTTCTTT
Organism: Treponemataceae bacterium; assembly: GCA_035647695.1. GTDB lineage: Bacteria > Spirochaetota > Spirochaetia > Treponematales > Treponemataceae > CETP13. Next base: position 6,829 of record DASRMY010000301.1, read on the forward strand.
GGGACGGCTCACTCGTCTGACACCTACGATAAAATGCAGATAAAAGTTACGAATGTCTCCGCAGAACTATGTATTCGCTTAGAATTATATAGTTCGAGCGGGCAAAGTCTTGCAAATTATGGAGCGAGTACGGATGGGCAGACGGTAACCTACACCTTTGCCACACCGGGTAACAGTTTTTATGTACGATTTAGCGGGTGGGATGGAATTGTACTTGATAACCGCTCTTCAGGGTCGTATTCATTTACTATTAGCAATCTATATGCGAACGATGCGTATGCACCCAATCATAAGTTAGCAACAGCCAATTCGTCTGTAGCATTTGATCAGGTTGCAAAAGGTGTTTTGGTTTCACAATATGAAGATGACTGGTTCAAGTTTACCAACCCAACCTCGGATTCATGGAATTCATATACCATTTCTCTTACTAATGTAGGTGAAAATCTGTATGGAGCGTTCAGTTTCTATGCTGAGAGTGCTGTCGAGCTAAAATCGTTTAAGGATATCAGTAGCAAAACTAAAGGTGCAGATGTTACCTATACCTTGGTGAGCAAAGAGAACGTGTTTTATGTAAGGGTAAGCGGCTGGGATGGAGTTATACTTGATCACCGTTCCAGTGGAGAATACGACTTGAAGGTCATCTGTAACGGGAACGATAGCAATGAACCAGACGACACCTTTGAGCAGGCTCGGGTTATTGACAGCTTCCCTAGTGGTGACCTGTCTGGAACCATCCTTTCCGAAGCAGCTAACGACAATGGTGGTGATTATGAATTTTTCAAGGTTTCTTTAGCAGTTGGCAAAAAAGTTGCGTGGTCAATTGCACCGGAAAAAGCCAATACCGAGTTACATTTTCATGTGTATGACCAGGGTAAAGAGCTTCAAGGGAGCGTTGATGGTAATGACGGACAAACCATCACCGGTTCATTAAATAATAGTGGCACTACGGCGACATTCTTCTATATAAAACTGGGGGCATTCCTAGGCGATAACGGGAATTATACCATCAGTTTTACTGAAACGGATGCCGATTAACTCTTACATTAGTCCAAATTGAAAAGAGGATGCCCCAACGCTTGCATAAGGCGTTGGGGCATTCATTTTTTAAAGTGCTTCTTTTCTCACAGCCGATCTTCGCACTAGGGGCGAAAATTTTTGGGTACGAATCTTTGCACTATTAGGCAACCGTAGGTTTGCTGGCTTTTTGCAAAAAGCGGCGGTCACTGAAAGGATTTAGAAAAAAAATAAACTAGACAGACTGCATAGTTGCAGGTATACTTTACTAAGATAAAACTGAGCAAGCATACTACAAGGATTGTACTATTGAGCATGAAAAATATTGAAGCAGAAAAAAAGAATCAGTTATGTGCCCACGAGTTGTTAAAAGCAGCACTTGCCAATTCTGATATTCTGTGTTGGGAATGGGATATTTTATCTGGGGAATGTTTTTTTTGTATGAATTCGGTTTTGCAGCTTTTTAATAAAAACAAATTTGATAATTTTCCCCAAAGTTTTATTGATGCAGGATATGTAAAAAAAGGAAGTATAACTCCTTTTAAAAAAATGCATGAAAAAGTACAAACGTCATCAGTTTATATTGAAGATGATATTCTTTTGTCTGTGGGTGAAAAAGAAAAATGGTATCGAATTACTTACACTCCTAGTGCAAGCTTAGAAAACAAAAACAATTTTACAATTGCAATTGCAATTGCAAAACCAATAACACGTGAAAAAGAAGCCCAAATACAATATTATCAATCGATGAAATTTCAGTTTGTTGCTAAGGATGATATATTAGGCTTTTTTGAATATAATCTGACGCAAAACAATCTTATTACTTTTAATAATAATGCTAAAAACAATTCAAAAAATGATTCTGTTTCCCAAAATGTAGATACAGGTTCTTTTCTCGATTGGCTACTACAATTAATGCTAGAAAAGGCTGCATATCAAGAAGATAAGATAAAGATGAAAGAAGCTTTTTCAAAGGAAAATCTAATAGGGTTTTTTAACGAAAAAAATTATACAATAAAACTAGATTATCGCAGAAAAACAGACGAAGGTTCTATAATTTGGGTTGAAGCTAGCTGTTGGGTAGTTAAAAATCCTAAGAGTCATGATAAAATTCTTTATGGAGTTTTAAAAAACATTGACAAACAAAAAAAAATAGAATTATCGCTTCGCTCAAAAGCTGAGCATGATGTGATAACTGGTTTTTATAACCAGGAAACACTTGCTGCTGTTGTAGATGAAATGATTAAAAAAAACATTGAACCGCACACCAATTGTGCTGTTTTAATTTTTGATATCGATAATTATCTTACACTTATGAATATGATTGAATACAAAAAATGTAAAAAAGTATTAAAAGAAATTGGCCAGTTAATAGATACAAAATTTTCAGGAGCTAAAATTGCAGGACGAATAGAAGGCGATGAGTTTTTTGTGTTTTTATATGATAATCCCAATAAAGAAAAAGTGATTAAAATTGCTGAAGACATACGTATTGCCATATCAATGCCATTTTTGTTTCCTGATTTTTCTCTTACTATATCTTGTGGTATTGTTTTTTCTTTGATAGAAGGGCAAACGTATAAAACATTGCACGAAAAAGCAGAGTTTGCGTTGGAAAATGCTAAAAAAAATGGCAAGAATCAAGTTGTCGTCTACGAAGAAAAACTGTCAAAAGATGTAAAAGAAACACAGGAAAACAAAACAAAAAAGCTAGATAGTAAAAATGCATCTGAAGAGGCTATTTGGGATCAAAAAGAAATTCTATTAAAAATAGCATTTTCTTTAAGTGAAATAGAGACTTTTGAAAGTGCAATGGTAGAAGTGCTTAGATCTATTGCAAATTATTATGATGCACGAGAGGCTTTTTTAATAGAATTAGATGAGCGGTGTAAAAGTGTAGAAAATCAATATATTTGGTATGGTGATACACGTGATGCAAAAAAAACAAAGCAAGGATTAGCAGAAATAAAAGATATTGTTTTAAGAACATGGATTTCAGCGTTAAAATCAAACAGGTGTTTTATTGTTGCAGATATAGATATATTAAAAGGTGGGTATACGACCGAGTATGAAACCTTACATAGGCATAAAATAGATTCATTTTTTCTTGTGGCAATAACCCGTCATGATATTGTTTGTGGTTATATGGGGATTAATAACCCTAGGAAAGCTATGAAGGATCGTCATTTTTTACAGGTTGTTGCTTACTATCTTTCTAATGTACTTGCAAAACAGCGAATTATTAAGCGCCAAGAATATTTAGTACACCATGATCTTCTTACTGGGTTTTTTACACGAGAGGTGTATGAAAATGACCAACGTAGATTCGCTCCTGATTCGTTAATTTCTGTTGGCTTGGTATATTGCCAGGTTCGTGATTTGCAAGAAACAAATCATAAATACGGATATGTTTATGGAGATTCGCTGCTTCTTTTTGTCAGTGGTATGATTAAGCAACTTTTTACAAACGACACTAAATATCGTTATTCTGGTGATGGATTTGTCATTGTTGTAGAAAACACTCTTTCAGATGTTTTTTATTCAAAAGTTGCTGAGTTAAAAATGGAATGTGCAAAATCATTTAAAAATTTAATAGCTGTTGGTTATTCTTGGAAAGACTATGAAATTAGTATTAATGAGCTTTTTTTACATGCAAGTGAGAGGCTGTATCATGATAGACGAATTTTAGCAAAATCAGCAGTACATGTACAAGATTCACATTATGAAAAAGCCTTAGAAAAAGTACAAAAAGATATTAAAGAAGGCCGATATGTTGTTTTTTTACAGCCAAAAGTCCGCTGTTCAGATGGTGCTATTTGTGGTGCTGAAGCCTTAGTGCGTTACTATGATGATGATGGTAACATTATTGAACCAAATAGCTTTATTCCTTATCTTGAAGCAGAAGGCTTGATTCCTGAAATTGATTTTTTTATGCTTGAGGCTGTGAATGCAATTTTAGAATCATGGCTTGATAAAGGTGGCGTGCCATATCCTGTTTCATTAAATTTTTCTCGAGTTACAATGATGTACAGTGACATTTTTGAGCGTGTTGAAAGCATACAAAAAAAGTTTAGTATTTCTCGAGCGTTTCTTGAAATAGAAATGACAGAAACGATAGGTTCTATCGAAGAAGATGTACTTATTCAAATTGGTAAAAAGCTTTTTGGAATGGGCTTTAGCTTGGCGCTCGATGATTTTGGTGCGCGCTATAGTAATTTATCAATTCTTACTTTTTTGCCTTTTAATGTTTTAAAACTTGATAAAACATTAATTAGAGATATTTTCTTTAATGCACGAACAAAAATAGTTGTGCAAAGTTTTCTTACAACCTGTACAAATTTAAATATATACTCAATTGCTGAGGGTGTTGAAAACCAAGAACAATTTGATATTCTTAAAGAAATGGGCTGCGATGCTGTTCAAGGATACTTGATTAATAAGCCAATACCTGTAGAGATGTATGAAAAAAAATATTTAAATATGTAGGGTTATTCTTTAGTGTAAACTGTTACCTTTGCAGCAGCTATATTATAGCTGTTTGGCGGAAAATCGGAACATGTAATTTTGATTTGATTTTCAGGCATGTTTTTAAACGAATACCAAATAATCCATGTATGATTTTGCTCTTGTTTTTGGGAACTAAAAAAGTGACTGGTTTTTAGTTCTTTTATTTCAAAGTGAATAGCTAGTGTATCAATTTTATAGGTTCCTGACCAGGTAATTTTTCTATTGTCTTCACGATGAAAGATTATTTGCATCTCTCCATTTGATTTTATCTTTATTACATAAGATTCATTTGCTAAGGCAAAAGACCATGTACCAATACATTTTTGTATTTGAGCTTTTTGTTTTTTTGTAAGGTCTTCTTTTGCTTGTTCTGTTGTAGAAACTACCACATCTGCAATACTGGATGCAGCTTCTCCTATTTCAGAAAATAATTTTAAAGCACTTTTTTTTATTTTTTTGCTCGATTCAGTATCGTTTTGCGTTGGAAGTTTGTCATCGTTAGCAAAAACGGAAATGGAGAAAACCAGAGTCAGAATAA
>DASRMY010000302.1:0-11408 GCA_035647695.1 Treponemataceae bacterium
GTTTAAAAAGACGCTTAATAATATAAAAATAGTAAACACTATTTGTTCTGCAACCTATGAGCGACAACAAGCATTAAAAGATCTTTGCGAAAAGGTAGATGGCATTGTTGTTATAGGTGGCAAAAACTCTGCAAATACCCAAAGACTCTATTTAAATGCAAAACGTTGGATGTCTGAAAAAACAGGAAACCATGCTGTACCCATGGTGGTTCATGTAGAGCAAGCATCTGAGGTTCCAGCACGATTTTTTAAGCTTAAAACAATAGGATTAACAGCTGGTGCTTCAACACCTGACGAAATTATTGATGAGGTTGAAGCGCGTTTTACGTAAAAATGCATAAATATGCATTTTTTGTGTATATCGCTTGTAAGCAGACAGCTTTTCTGTTAACATGAGCCATAAATTTTGTAACATAAAACACAAGAATGGGGTAAAAAGATATGGTAGTTCTAAAATTTGGTGGCTCGTCTATGAGTACTGCTAAAAGAATGCTTAATTCGGCAAATATAATTATACAGCGAGCAAAAAAAGATACTGTAAGTGTCGTTGTCTCTGCTGTTGGCGGAGTTTCTAATACATTACAGACAAGTATAGATAATTGTATAACTGGTAAAGATGCTGCCCCTTATGTAGACGAAATAGAAAAAATACATACTACAATATGCCAAAATCTTGAAAATGAATGTTCAGACTTTGATAGCTCGGCAACTATAGAAGAACTAAAACCAATGATAGCCGAATATGCCAAACTGCTCTCAGCTGTAATGGTTTTTGGTGAAAGTCCTGTTTCTGTATATTGTCGAATAATGGGTATGGGAGAAATGCTGAGCTCTCAGATAGTAATAAATTTGTTACACGCTTTACAGCAAAAAACAATTTTTATAGATTCTAGAAAAGTCATTTTTACGACAGGCGAGCAGGATGAAGGTGAACCAGATTATGAAAAAACAATAGATGCTTTTTCACCATATATACATGAAGATTTAGCAGGTGATACGCGTATTATGATCTTACCAGGGTTTGTTTGTCAATTTGAAAATGGGCAAGATGGTCTTCTTGGTCGAAACGGTTCTGACTTAACGGCTGCTATTGTTGCTGTTAGCTTTAAGGCTACTCGTGTTGAGTTTTGGACAGATGTCGATGGTATATTTACCGCAGACCCCAGGATTGTCGACGATGCGATTCTTGTAGATGATATGACCTACGAAGAAGCCATGGAGCTTTCGTTTTTTGGTTCTAATGTATTACATCCAAAAACATTGGCACCGCTTTCTGCTCATGGTATTGAAGCATGGAGTTTGAATAGTCATAATCCATTATCACGAGGAACCAGAATTGGAATGGGACCATTTAAAACCAATGGAGCTGTTCGTGGTATTTCTTGCTTAAAAGACACCGCATTAATAAATGTTGCAGGATCAGGTTTAAAAGATACAAACGGCATTGCTAGTCGGCTTTTTTCAGCCGTATCACGCACAGGTATTTCTATGTTGCTTATTACCCAAGCAAGTTCTGAATATTCAATTTCATTTTGTGTATACAAAAAGTTTGCAGCAAAGGTCTGCAAGGTACTTGAGTCTGAGTTTTCTTACGAAATGAAAGCTGGTGACATTAATGCAATAGATGTTATTGATAATTGTGCTATTGTTTCGATTGTTGGTGATGGCATGAAAAAAACACGTGGTATTGCTAGTACCTTTTTTGAATCACTTGCGTCGCAAGATATTAATGTATTAGCTATAGCTCAAGGTTCTTCAGAACGTTCTATTTCAGTTGTTTTAAATGAAGATGATGCTGATACTGCAGTTCGCATTTCACATCGATTCTTTTTTAATACAAAGCAAACTATTCAAGTATACTGTTTTGGAATTGGAACTATAGGTGGATGCCTTTTAGATCAAATAAAAAATCAACAACAAAAATTGCTTACACAAAACATAGAGCTAAAAGTAATGTGCATAGCTGGTAGATCGACAATGTTACTTGATGAAAACAGTGTAGATCTTGCAAATTGGAGAGAATTGAAAAATAATTCTACAACACCCAGTTCGGTAGATGAGGTGCTTGCGTTTGTAGAAAAAACAAAGCCTCTTAATCCCGTTTTTGTAGATTGTACTGCGAGTGATGATCTTCCTAATCGTTATCTACACATACTTAATGCGGGAATAAATATCGTAACACCCAATAAGCGTGCTAATTCGATGAGTATGGATTTTTACCGACAATTACGTAAAACTGCAAATAAAATGCATTGTCTTTTTTTATACGAAACAAATGTTGGTGCCGGACTACCTGTTATGGACACGCTTCAAAATCTGTTTAAGAGTGGTGATCGTCTTACTGGCTTTTCAGGTATTATGTCTGGTTCTCTTTCGTATCTTTTTGGCTTGCTTGACGAAGGGGTGCCTTTTAGCACAGCTGTTCTTAAGGCTCGTGAAAAAGGCTTTACTGAACCAGATCCACGAGATGATCTTTCTGGTATGGATGTGGCGCGAAAGGCTCTTATTATTGCGCGTGAAGCAGGTCTTAGCATAGAGCTAGAAGATATACATATTAATCCTGTTTTTCCTGAAGATTTTGATGACTCAGGCTCTACTGAAGAATTTTTGCAAAACATGCCTCATTTAGATGATTACTTTGCAAAAAAAGTTGCTACTCTTGCTACACACGGAAATGTTTTGCGTATGGCTGCAAAAATAGAAAATGGAACTTGTTCTGTTGGGCTTATAGAAGTTAATACTAATCATCCGCTATATGCGGTAAAAGGTGGCGAAAATGCCTTTGTGTTTCATACTGCCCGATACAGCCCTATTCCTATGACAGTTCGAGGCTATGGAGCGGGTGCAGCTGTTACAGCAGCTGGTGTTTTTGGTGATATATTACGTACTGTCTCTTGGAATCATGAATAGGAGAAAGCGATGATTATTGTTCTTGAAAAAAACATACAAAAAACAGCTAAAGAAAACCTAAAAACCTTTTTAGAATGTAATCATTTTCATGTAAACGAAATAGAAGGCGAAGAAGAAACAGTTATTGGTGCTGTTGGTCATTTGTCTATAGATCCTCGTGAAGTTGAAGTTTTGCCAGGTGTTGCACGTGTTATTCCCATATCTAAGCCATATAAAATGGCGAGTCGTGAGTATAAAAGAGATAATACTATTGTTCAAATTACAAACAATAGAAATCAAATAATTAGAATAGGTGGCACGCGCCTAACAACTATAGCTGGTCCTTGTGCTGTAGAAGGTGCACAACAAATAATGGATGCTGCAAAGGCAGTTTCCGCTGCTGGTGCTGTTATGTTACGAGGCGGCGCGTATAAACCACGTACAAGTCCGTATTCTTTTCAGGGGCTTGGTGAAGAAGGGGTAGCGTTTTTAAAAAAAGCTGGCGATGCATATGGTTTGCCAGTAGTAACAGAAATTGTTGCAGCCGAACATTTACCAATTATGATCAAATACGGTGTTGACTGTTTGCAAGTTGGCGCACGCAATATGCAAAATTTTGAATTATTAAAAAAAATAGGGGCAACAGGAAAACCCGTTATTTTAAAACGCGGCATTTCAGCAACTATTGAAGAATGGCTTATGGCTGTTGAGTATTTGCTTTCTAGTGGCACAAAAGATGTTATTCTTTGTGAGCGAGGTATTAGAACCTATGAAAAAGCAACCCGCAACACTCTTGATTTATCTGCTATTCCTGTTGTAAAAGGCTTAACCCATTTACCAGTCATTGTAGATCCAAGTCATGCCGTTGGTATTAGATCAAAGGTTCCTCCTATGGCACTTGCAGCTGTTGCAGCAGGGGCAGATGGTATTATTGTAGAAGTGCATACACAACCAGATAAAGCTTTTTCAGATGGAGCTCAGTCATTGTATCCTGAGCAATTTGATAAACTTATGCGAGATATCGATGTCTTAGCTCCTGTTGTGAATAAAGAAACAACAAGAATTAGGTGTGTTTCCTTAAATTCAAGTGTTTGTAGCATGCAAAATACAACCAAAACGGCTAAAACAATATGTGCCTATTCTGGTTCACGGGGAGCATATGCTGAACAAGCGATTATGCATTATTTTGATGGTGAAGTTACAGCAAAGCCTTGTGCCAATTTTCGAGAAGTGTTTCAAGAAGTAAACAATGGAAACGCAGATTGCGGTATGATTCCTATCGAGAATAGTCTTGCAGGTTCAGTATATGAAAACTATGATAATATGCTTAGGTTTCAAGATATTTCAATTGCAGGCAGTTTAAAACTTCGTATAGAACATTCTCTTATAGCAAACAAGGGAGCGTCTATAGACGGCATAAAAACGGTCTATTCGCATCCTCAAGGTTTGGCCCAGTGTGCAGATTTTTTAGCAAAATATCCTGCTTGGGAACAGGTTGAATGTGCCTCGACAACAGCAGCTGTAAAAACAGTAGCTCAAAAAGGAAGCGCCGATGTAGCAGCTATTGCCTCTGTCCAGGCTATTAATCAGATGTATAATGAGAAAAAGCTAGATGTTTTAAAGTGCGGCATTGAATCAGATCCACGCAATTATACACGGTTTTCAGTAGTAAGTTTTTCTGATGATAGTAAACAATCGCCAGTACTGCAAAACATTTCACAAGCATCTAATGGCCAAAAAATGGCTAGTTTTGCATTTATTGCAGAAAATCGTAGTGGTGCCTTATATGAATGTCTTGGTGTGTTTACTAAATTTTCGCTTAATCTTACCCGTTTAGAATCTCGTCCAGTACACGGACAACCTTGGCGCTACATGTTTTATGCTGATGTTGAACTGGGTAAAGATTATGAAAAAGAAAACAAACAAGACGTTTTGCTCAATGTGCAAGAAAAACTAGCTAAAACAGCGCACGAAGTACACTTGCTTGGTGTCTATACAGAAATAAATTAGCATATTGTTACAAGATTACTAAGTATGGAGGTATCAGATGAATGAAAACGAGACACAAAAGTATGTATTATCAGTATTGGTAGAAAATCACGCTGGTGTTCTTAGTAGAGTTTCAGGGCTTTTTAGTCGCCGAGGTTATAATATTGACAGTCTAACAGTGGGGGAAACCCATCATGTAGGTCGTTCACGTATGACTATTGTTGTTCAGGGTGATGACAAAATACTTGAACAAATTACAAAGCAACTTGCTAAACTTGTAGAGGTAATTTCTATTAAACATTGTGAAAGTGATGTGACTGTATTTCGTGAAATGGCGCTTATAAAAGTAGGTGTTTCAGCTGATCAACGAAGTGGTGTTTTAGAAACAGCAAATATTTTTCGGGCACGCATTGTAGATGTTGCAGAAGAGTCTCTCGTAGTTGAGGCAACTGGTAGTCAAGAAAAAGTTGGAAGCCTTATAAAACTTTTAGAACCTTTTGGTATTCTTGAGCTTGTACGCACAGGCTTAACAGCTATGGGCCGCGGGACTGGTGTTTTTGGTTCAGACCCAAAAAAATAGAGCTTTTTTACTGTTCATCGTATAGGAGATATTATGGCAAAAAGTATAACAATACTCGACTCAACACTACGTGATGGGGCTCAGGGTGAGGGAATAAGTTTCTCAGTTCAAGATAAAATACATATTGTAAAAGCGCTTGATGAACTTGGAATTAGATATATTGAAGCAGGAAATCCAGGCTCAAATCCAAAAGATTTAGAATTTTTTCAAAAAGCACAAACCCTTTCTCTTAAGAATTCTGAAATTGTTGCATTTGGTTCAACAAGACGAAAAAAAATAGATTGTGCTGATGATGCAAACTTACAAGGCTTATTAGATGCACATACTAAAACAGTTGTTTATTTTGGAAAATCGTGGGATTTTCAAGTGACAGATATTTTACATACAACACTTGAAGAAAACCTTGCTATGATAAAGGAAACTGCAGAGTTTTTATGCAAAGCTGGTCGTAATGTCATTTTTGACTCTGAACATTTTTTTGATGCATGGGAAGCAAATCCTCAATATACAATGAAAACTTTACATGCGGCTGTAGAAGGAGGAGCTCATACTCTTGTACTTTGTGATACAAAGGGAGGGGCAATGATGGAGCTTATACAGGATGCGACTGAAGCTGTGGTACAAGAATTTGCAAATATTAAAACAAAGGCTGGCAAAAGAATAGAGGTTGGAATTCACACTCATAATGATTGCGGGCTCGGTGTTGCAAACAGTATTACTGCTGTAAATTCTGGTGCCAGCCATGTACAAGGAACGTTAATTGGTTTTGGTGAGCGTACTGGTAATGCAAATTTATCTACAATTATTGGAAATTTACAACTTAAAAAAGGATATACATGTTTATCCAAAGAAAAATTAGAAAAACTAACTCCAATTTGTAATCGTGTAGCAGAAATTGCAAATTTACTGCCAGATAATGGTATGCCATATGTTGGAGCTAGTGCCTTTGTGCATAAGGCAGGTATGCATATTGATGCGGTCGCAAAAAACCCTTTTGCATATGAACACGTAAACCCTGCGAAAATTGGCAATGAGAGAAGCTTTTTAATGAGTGAGGTTGCTGGGCGTGCACTTGTACTCAAAAAAATTAACAAATTTGATTCTTCAATAAAAAAAGGGGATGCAATAGTTGCTGAAATCACAAAAAAGGTAAAAGAGCTTGAGCATGAGGGATACCAGTTTGAAGGTGCAAATGAGTCTTTTGAACTCTTAGTTCGTAAGGTTATTGGTAAATACCAGCCATTTTTTAAATTACATTACTATAAAACATATGGTGAACAACCTCGTTTAAGCGAAGATCTATGCTCTTTTGCACAATTAAAAATTGATGTAGAAGGAAACATTTCTGTAACAGCAGGTGAGGGGGATGGGCCAGTGCATGCTTTAGATACAGCATTACGAAAAGCGCTCGTAGATTTTTATCCAGAAGTAAAAAAAATACGTCTTACAGACTATAAAGTTCGTGTTCTCGATGGAAAAAGCTCAACAGCTTCAAAGGTTCGTGTTCTTATAGATTCTACTGATGGAACCGATACATGGTCTACAGTTGGTGTTTCTTCTGACCTTATGGAAGCATCATGGATAGCACTTGTCGATTCATTTGAGTATAAGCTTATTAAAGATGTTGAAAATAAATTTAAAAATCTATTATAATTAATCAAAACTTTACACGTTAGAATCATCGTTATAGATAGTAACTAAATTTAAAGAAAAATAAGTATTTGTCAGGAGAAATAGATGAAAAAGAAAATAGCCCTTGTTCCAGGAGATGGAATAGGACCAGACATTGTAAAGCAAGGGGTTCGTGTTTTAGATGCGGTAGCAAAAAAATGTGGACATGAATTTGTTTATGATACTGTAGTAGCAGGTGGTGTTGCTATTGATACGTTTGATAATCCCTTACCACAAGAAAGTTTAGATGCTTGTTTAAAAGCAGATTCTGTTCTTTTAGGTGCTGTCGGCGGCCCTAAATGGGATAATGTACCAACAAATAAACGCCCTGAAAAAGCTCTTTTAGGCTTACGCGCTGGTATGAAAGTATATGCAAATTTGCGTCCAGCTATTATGTTTAAGCAACTCTCTTCAGCATGCCCTCTAAAAGATGAAATTGTAGGTACAGGCTTAGATATACTCATTGTTCGTGAGCTTACTGGTGGAATTTATTTTGGTGATCGCGGTAGAAGCGAAGATAAAACTGAAGCATGGGATACAGAAAAATATAGCAAATTTGAGATAGAGCGTATTTTAAAAATAGGCTTTGAAAGTGCTATGAGGCGACAAAAAAAACTATGTGTTGTAGATAAGGCAAATATTCTTGAATCTAGTCGTTTATGGCGAGAAGTTGCAAATGATATGCATAAAGAGTATCCAGACGTTGAGTTACATTTTTTATATGTTGATAACGCTGCTATGCAACTTGTACGCAATCCACGCCAATTTGATGTTATTGCTACAAGCAATATGTTTGGAGATATTCTTTCTGATCAAGCTAGTCAAATTACTGGTTCTATTGGAATGCTTGCTTCTGCCTCTTTAGGAGATGGTAGTGGCCCTGGATTATATGAGCCAATTCATGGTTCAGCACCAGATATTGCTGGCAAAAACAAAGCAAATCCACTTGCCACTATTTTAAGTTGTGCACTGATGCTTCGCTACGATTTCGGCATGGAAAAAGAAGCTACCATGATTGAAGCGGCAGTAAATAGTGTTCTTGATGATGGTTGGAGAACAAGTGATATCGCAGGTTCTGATATAGATGCTCTAAAGGCAGCTGGAAAACTTGTTGGCACTGATGCAATGGGTGATTTAGTTATAAAAGCCTTATAAGCTCGTATAACTAAAAATATAACATACCAATGCAGGGGCTATCCCTGCATTTTTTTTATTGCACACTAATACAGCTTAAACATTCGAGTAAAGATATTTCCCACACCCTTTCTCCTGGGTTTTTCCTGTTGCTTGTTACCATTTTTTTGAGCTGGTTTTTCCTGTTGTTTGCTAGCATTGTTCTGTGCTGGTTTTGCATGTTGTTTGTTTGTACGAATTTTTTTATAGTTTTCTTGTGTGTTATGAGAATTTTTTATATGTGGCGTTTCTGTTTTCTTGTTTCTTTTTTTGTTTGGTGCGGGTGCGCTATTTGTACCACCTTGATTGTCTCTCGGTTTGTTAGCTGACCCAGAAGTCCTTGTTCTGGTTTTTGTTGTACCAGCATGTTGACTAGATGGGGTGCTATATTTTTCTTTATATAATTTCATTCGTTCTTCAAAAGACATTTGTGACATATCAATTGAACCTACACTGCTTTTCGATTCATCGCTTTTTGTATTGCGATGTTGACTAGAAGGTCTTTCATCTCTTTGGTGTCTTTTGTTTCTATATTCATCATTGTTTGTTTTATAATTACTTCGGCGATTTCTCTGTTCGTTGGGTCTACTCGATGACTTTCTATTGTCCCTTTTATCGAATTTTTGAGATGTAGATCGACTTCTGTTTTGAGATCCACGATCGTCTCGAAACCTACCAGTTCGAATATAGGTACCAGCGCTTTTGTCTTTAACAAGTAGTTCTGGGCCTGCAACTTCTGATTTAATAGAGTCGCCCATATAGCGTTCAATAGCTGGTAGATTATAAACATCTTGCTCACTACAAAAAGTATATGCTTTACCTGTTTTTCCAGCTCGTGCTGTGCGTCCAATTCTATGTACGTAATTTTCTGTTTCGTTTGGTAAGTCGTAGTTTATAACCATACTAAGATCATCAATATCTATTCCGCGGGCAGCAACATCTGTAGCGACAAGACATTTTAGTGAAGCTCGTTTAAACGAATCAAGTACCTGCATACGCTTGCTTTGAGGAAGATCTCCAATAATAAATTCGCATTCAATGCCGTTCATTTTAATTCGTTGTGCAACTACTTCACAAGCTCGTTTAGTATTACAAAATACAATTAAACTATCTGGCTTTTCTTTTTCTATAATACCAAGTAAAAGTTGCATTTTTTCATCACTAGACACGTGAAAAAGCAGTTGATCTATTTCATCAACCGTAATATTATCTGTTTCTACTTCAATTTCTTGTGCGTCGGTTGTGTATTCCCATGCAAGGTTTTTTACATAGGTGTTTAATGTTGCACTAAAAAGCATCGTTTGCCTTGCTTTATCAGTAGGCAAAACTTTTATAAGTTTGCGCAAATCTGGGTAAAAGCCCATATCAAACATACGATCAGCTTCGTCTATAACAAGGTAGCCAACCTTGTTAAATCTCATTTGTCCGCTTTCGTTTAAGTCAATTACACGCCCAGGGGTGCCAATCATTATATCAACACCTTTTTTAAGCATATCAACTTGTTTTCCGTATCCAACACCACCGTAAAAACTTGCAGCTTGTAATTTTGTTGCTGAAAGCAGGATACTAGCCTCTTCTTCAACTTGAACAGCTAATTCACGAGTTGGCACCATAATAAGTGCTTGCTTTCGATTTTCATCTGTTTCTACCAACATCTCTTGTATAATTGTTATTAAATAGGCTGCTGTTTTTCCAGTACCAGTTTGGGACTGAACGTACACATCTTCTTTGTTAAGAGCGGTTTTTATAACCCGTTCTTGTACTTCTGTGCAGGTTTTATAACCTGCCTTTGCAATCCCTTTTAATAGGGTATCATGCAAAGAAAATTCAATAAATTCCATCTATATCTCTCAAATAATGCAGTTTGCTTTTTATACATGCAGCGCAAACTACCCAGTATATATAAATTTTGACCACACTTACTGCTGTTCAGGATAAGTCATAATACTTTAGGTATAATAAGGTAAAAACTACCCACTAAATGTAAGTAATGGTACCATATTCATAAATCTAATACTAGGGGAGTCACAATTTGAACTTTTTTACAATAGATGTTTACATTTGTACAACTAAACTTTACACTTTTTATACACTGAAAAAAGGGGTTAACAATGGTTGTAGATTTTACTAATTTCTTTGTTGTTTTATTTATTATAGGCACAGTTTTTAGTGTGGGGTTAAACTTGTTGCTAGAACACATAGATTATAATTTTAGAAAAAAACATGGTAAAAAAATACCGTCAGAATTATCAGAACATATTACCACCGACATACTTACCAAAACAGGTGAGTATGATAATGCACGATATGCATTATGGATACCAAGAATGCTGGTTACAACAAGTCTATCGGTAGTTTTATTACTCTTTGGTTTTTATCCTCATGTTTTTAACACTATATGGAATATGACAGCGGGAGTTGCAGGCGACATAGCACAAAAAACAGCGCAACTTGCTCCGAATGGAAACGTGTATCTGACAATTATTTTTTTTGCTCTTATAGCATCTTTGCCAGGAGCTATAGTTGATATACCTTTTGCACTTTACAGAGAATTTAGTATTGAAAAACGCTTTGGGTTTAGCAAAATGACTGCAAAACTTTGGGTAATTGATCAATTAAAAAGTTTATTAGTCTCTGCTGTATTAGTGCTTCCGCTGTTGCTACTTGTGATATGTGCGTTTGAAAAAACCCAGGGGCTTTGGTGGTTTTGGGTTGCGAGTGGATATACAGTGTTTTCACTTTTTCTATCAATTATATACCCTCTGTGTATAGCACCGTTATTTAATACATTTACTCCTTTAGAAGATGGTGAATTAAAAACACGACTTACAAACATTCTGGAGCGTTGTGGTTTTCAAGCAAACGGTCTGTTTGTTATAGACGCATCAAAACGCAGCAAGCATTCTAATGCCTATTTTACGGGCTTTGGTAAAGCAAAACGAGTGGTTTTATATGATACTCTTATAGAACAAATGGATATGGATGAAATTGAAGCCGTACTTGCTCACGAATTAGGACATTATAAACTGCACCATATTTTCCGACGTTTTTGTACTATTATACCGCTCGTATTTGTTGTATTGTATTTAATTAGCTTATTTATTAC
>DASRMY010000303.1:0-2233 GCA_035647695.1 Treponemataceae bacterium
ATCTAATAAAAAAGATCAGCTAGCTCTAACAAAAAAATATGCGTTTACTGAAAATGGTATTTTAGTTCAATATATTTTACAAAACAATAGCGATAAAGATATAAAAGGGTTTTTTGCCGTAGAAAATAATTTTTCGATACCTTTTACGCATAAAAAAAACATAATAATTGAAGTTCTTGTTGATAAAAAACGCTGTTGTCCTTCATATAACGAAAAATATATAGAAAAAGAACACGTTTCTTTATTACAAATTACTGATGCAAATGCAAAAAACAGTTTTGTATTAGAACCAAATGAAAATGCTGGACTTTTTCTCGAACCACTTTTTTCTGCCCGACCACTTATAGACTCTGAAGACATACCCAGATTAGAAGCAAATTCAGCTGTCTTTTTTTGGGATATTACAATACCCGCTGCTAAAGAAATTGAAAAAAATATTTACTTGGGAATTAATACTGCCAAAAAAAAGCCAGTTGCAAAAAAAACACGAAAACAGTAATATGTTCTCTATGAAAAGAAGACTTGTAACCTCGGCCTTACCGTATGTTAATAATGTTCCACATCTTGGCAATTGCATTCAAGTACTTTCTGCAGATGTGTTTGCACGTTTTTGCCGCAGTCGCGGATACGAAACATTATATATTTGTGGTACAGATGAGTATGGTACTGCCACTGAAACAAAAGCCCTAGAAGAAGGTAAAACTCCTCGCGAATTATGCGATTATTATTATGCAATACATGCGGACATATACGAATGGTTTGGAATAAATTTTGATAATTTTGGTCGAACTTCAAAATCTCAACAAACCGAAATTGTACAACAAATGTTTAAAAATGTTGATGCACGTGGTTTTATTAACGAAAAAAATATTAAACAATTATATTGTCCCCATTGCGAACGCTTTTTAGCTGATCGTTATGTTCGTGGCATTTGTCCTCATTGTGAATATGAAAATGCTGGTGGGGACCAATGTGAAAACTGTGGTAAGCTTTTAGAACCTACAGAGCTTATTGATCCTCGGTGTAAAATATGCTCAAAAACACCCACTGTTAAATCTACAAACCATTTATATATAGACCTTCCTAGAATACAAAATGAATATAACGAATGGATGCAAAAAGCCAGTAAAGATGGTAGGTGGGCAAAAAATGCTGTGCAAATGACTCAAGCATGGATACGTGATGGTTTACGTGAGCGGGCTATAACAAGAGACTTAAAATGGGGTATACCTGTTCCAAAAAAGGGCTTTGAAAATAAAGTTTTTTATGTATGGTTTGATGCTCCAATCGGATATATATCTATAACAAAAGAACTTGGAGACCGATTAAACGCTTCAACCTCTTCTGAAACCATTGATTGGAAGTCTTGGTGGCTCCCAAAAGAAAGTTCTGATGAGCAAAAAAAAGACGTAAAACTTTTTCAATTTATAGGTAAAGATAATATTCCATTTCATACAGTTCTATTTCCTAGCACCCTTATAGGCTCTGGGAGGGAATGGACAAAATTACACCACATGAGTAGTACTGAGTATTTGAATTATGAACACGGTAAATTTAGTAAATCAAAAGGAGTTGGTATTTTTGGCACCGATGCTAAAGAATCAGGAATTCCGGCAGATGTTTGGCGTTTTTATATTTTTTATAATAGACCAGAAAAATCAGACACACAATTTACGTGGAAAGATTTTCAAGAAAAAGTTAACTCCGAACTCATTGGAAACCTAGGAAACCTTGTTAATCGTACAACAACATTTATAGAAAAATACTACGAAGGGCTAATTCCAGAAGGCATTCCGGATGAAGATTTATGGGCAAAAATAAAAAAAGCCGAGTCAAAGGTAACAGAAGCTTTTGAATGGGCTAATTTAAAAGAAGCTTTTCATCAAGTTTTCAAAATTTCTTCAATTGCCAATAAATACTTTCAAGATGGGGCTCCATGGAAATCACGAAACAGCAACCCAGAAGCAGCTGCAAATCTTTTATGGAATTTATCTTACGTTATTAAAGATTTAATGATTATGACTCATCCCTTTATGCCTCAATATGCAGAAAAAGTATTGAGTTTTTTTGGTAAAAGGGGTTGTACTGGTAAGGTAGGGGTTCCTCATCCAGAAGGATTTCTTGCCTGGGATAATTTGGGAGTGACACATGGACTTAGTACAATTTCCAAATCTCATATAATTTTTACTCCTTTAGATAATGAGGCAACAAATGCTTATAGAGAAAGATATGC
>DASRMY010000304.1:0-23957 GCA_035647695.1 Treponemataceae bacterium
GTTCTATAGATAATAAACAATATTTATTACCAGTCAGTTTTAACCTACCCGCTGTTGTTTTTTCAGCAAAAAACGAACAAAGCATACCCGATACATATATGCTATCTCTTGAACAAATACGAGATACTGCCGCTCTGTTTAACACGGTAAAAAATGATGATATATATACAAAAATGGGCTTTGCGCCTCGCTGGATTCCTGAATTTTTGTATCAAAGCTTAAAAATAATGGGTGCAAACTTTTCTGAAAGCTCAGACGTTTTTTCATGGGATACAAAGGCTGTTGAAAACACGGTAGCTTTTTTACAAGACTGGACAAAAAACTACAATACATCGACAACAGCAGAACAAGATTATCAATTTAAATACCTTTATACACAAGAACTTGACTGGATAAGTTCTGATCGATCTCTTTTTACCTATACAACCAGCAGCGAGTTATTTCATCTGAGTTCTGAAAAATTAGACTTACTTGATTATCGCTGGATTCATAACGATACTACAATTTGTATTGATGATGCTATTATATCTATGGGTATATACAAATATTCGCAAAACATTCCTGCTGCAGAACATTTTATAATTTGGTTTATGAACGAAGAAAATCAAAAAAGCTTGCTTCAAGCAAAAGAAGAACTAAACCTCTATACTAAAACCTTTGGTATAGCTGATGGATTTTCATCGATACAGAGTGTAAATGAGCGTGTATACCCTATCTTTTATAAAAATCTTTTTGGCAAACTCCCTATTGCCGACTATTTGCAACCCCCAAATATACTACCGGGAAAATGGGAAAGCATAAAAGAACGTGTAATTATTCCCTACATTGTCGAAGCAGTAGATACAACAAAAGACGAACCAACAACCACAATGCACACATTAGTTGCAAATTGGAAAAAACAATTTTTCTAAGATATTTTAATTTCTAATCTTTATTATTTTTTCTCCGATACTATAAACGGAGAGAGTGATGATATGTATTATTAGAAACTTAAATGCAGCCTCATATACTTCGTACATAAACACAAGCCTCAATGGCAAATTAGCTGTGCCTGTGGCACCACAAATGGTTATGTATGCCCAACTTGAACACATAGCTGGTGTCGCCTCTGATTCTGGGCATAACGGTGTTAGTATGAGCAAAATACGAATTCTTAACACTCTTATTCATAATTTGACAGAAATGAAACAAAATGCAGTTATGCCTGAAGATACAACCACACTCACAGAAACACAGGTTGAAGCATTAATAAACGAGTACGAAAAACAAATAACAACCACATTATCACAGACAAAAGCTAACCCCTACGTACTACAAGGCGGCGCTCCTCCTCCGTCTGGTAGTCTTTTTAGCATAGCATCATAAAAACCATTTAAAACAAAGAAAAAAAACAGCTCCGTATATACGAGCTGTTTTTTTACAATAATGTTACGATTTACAGACCTTTATAGTCACCAGGTTTTATATGATCTCCATATTTAGCCTTAACTTTTTCTAACTCTGCAACCTTAGCATCCCAGTACTCATTAATTTCTGCAGGTACATTAGGATCTTTTTCTGCATAAAAAGCTTTGGTTCTCTTAATTTTATCAATAATAGCCTGAGTTCGGAATGTAAACATATAGGTATATGTTTCTTCTGAAATCACTTCTTCTGGTAGATATTCTTCAAAAAGAGCTTTTATATCTTTGTACAACGGTATTTTACCAGTAGGTGTATCTAATGCTTCGTATTCATCATACACACGACCTTCTGCCCAGTGTAACCATACTTTTTTAGCAAGTTTAGAGGTTAAAAATTCACCCTTAGGACCTTTTAAAAAGTAATTAGTCGAAAATATTTTAGGACAATCGTCACATGATTCACCAAACTTAATATTGTTCATTGTGTAACGCCCAAGAGGATATGAAACAAAGTCCATATTAGCCATTGGAGATGGCTTTAGCACACCTTCTGCACCAAGCGTTTGCGCCGTTGTTTCAGATTCTAGAGTAGCCGCTTTAAGAAGAATTCCATCTTTCCATGAAGCAGATTCTTCACACGGAACTGAAATAGATGAGTCACGCCCACCATACAGAACGCCCTGAACTTTAACGCCGTTTTTAGCCTCAAAGCCTTCTTGGTCATAATTGTCTAAATAACTTAGACGCATTGTGTAACGAGCATTTGGATGCGCAACACCAACTTCGTTGCCCTTAGCATCCTTATCACCTTCTTTCCACTGACCATGGTGATTTTTACCAGACGTTGGTGTTTCCATGCCCATACCAAGCCAATACGGTTTATTATCAGCAGCTGTAAGAACATTAGAAAATATAATTTCTTGGTTTATCATGAGGTTTTCAAAAATAACTAGATCATCTTCTGTATTAACATCTTTAATAATACCAAAAATCCCCTGTTCGAAGTTTACCCCGCGAAATTCACCGTCAATGTTTCTAAAAAACGTAATATCATCACCAACAATTTTTTCACCAGGAATCATAGCTGTCGAGGTTTTACCACAACCAGAAGGATACGCTCCTGCAAAATATGTTTTTCGCCCTTTAGCTTTACCTGTTCCCATGCACGCCATTAAGAACATGTGTTCACACAACCAGCCTTCGTTTCCAGCTTTATTGATAGAAAGACGCATAGAGTGTTTTTTCATACCAAGAGAGTTACCCGCATACTGATTGTTCATTGAATACACAATGTTGTTTTGACAATCCATGTAAATTCTTCGTTTGTCTATGTTTTTTGTACAACCAGTTTCATCGAGTTCTCCAGCTGAATGAACAAATCTGAAAAAATCTTGTGATTTATTTTTCTTAATATATTCATAGCCAGCTCGGTACAAAATTGTTTCTGAGTGACACACATACGATGAATCTGTCATCTGAATACAAGGTATTGTAAAAATTGAGTCTGTAGGACCTTCTGTAAAACATTTTACATACACTTCTTTGCCATCCATTACATTTTTAGCAAAGCCCATTATTTCTTTATACCCTTCATCGTATGGAATTGAATTCATAGCTTTCATTGCTGCCAGGTTTTCTGGATGCACAATATAGCGTGTGTTAACTTTATCGCGTGCCTGATCAGCATATCCATCATAGTGAACGGTTTGTTCTGAAAAAGCTAATTGTGCTTCTTCCCCATTGCGTAGAGCTGCAGCTTTTACATATTCTTCTGATTCTTTACTATCATCACAAATATACACTGTTTTAGGATTACAGTGTTCGGTAAATTCACCTACAAAATCCATTACTTTTTCATTGTCTAAAGCTGTTAATCTATTCCAGCTTTCTTCTGTCATTTTGCTTTTTAGCAAACTGTCATACGTACTCATTGTAACTCCTTGAAAATTTGGATAACCTTACGCTACCGTACTATTTTTACCGAAAAAAATCAAGGCAAATCATGTAAAAATGGGTAATATGCTATAAACAAATACAAGTACATTGCAAAATCCTTGCCCGCAAAACGTATTACTGTTATACTTTTCTCATGCATGAGCAAAAAGAAAAAAGAACAAAACCTTCACCCATTACAGCGATACAAACAATTGTTCTTACTTTTTTATATTTTGTTGAAAACAACCTGTATCCGTATGCCCTTGCCTGTTCTTTTGGGTTGCTTTATTCCGCAATTCCACTCGTGCTTCTTTTAGTTATGATATTACTGCGACTACTACAAAGTTCTCCTGAAATAATTAGTCAAATAATACACTATGTGGGCACTTTTTTGGACATTAGTCCTTTTGAAAATATTATTTCAAGTTTTTTTACTGGTTTAAGTTCTGCACACCTTTTTTTCGAAATTTTTATTGCAATCATTATCCTCTGGCTAGCACGTCGATTTTTTAGCACAACAATGGGCTGCGTTCATCGAATTTTTCATACACAATCTACCCAACGGCCATTATGGATACAAATAGTTGCCTCTATTGCAGAAATTGTATTTGTTTTTGCGGTTGCTTTAGGTATTTTTTTTACCAGTATTATACGCTCGGCATTTGACAGCTCTTTTATACATACATTTTTACCACAATTACACAAAGTTATAGCCCCCCTTGCAACCCACGTGTTACCAATTGCTGTCGTTTTTTTTATTGTTGCCGCCTTGTATCATTACGGCTCAGGAACCCATCCAAAATGGAGATATTGTTTTTTATCTTCTGCAGCATGTGTTGGGTTATTTATACTTACACAAATGGTATTTTCTATTACTTTAAACATAGAGCGGTATAACCTCATTTATGGCATTCTTGCAAAAACAATTATTGCCCTTTTTGAACTTTCGTTCTTTTTTACCTATTTTTTATTTTTTGCTCAAATGCTCTTTATTATACAATTTTTTGATTATTTATTACTTGCCGAACTCTATCTCATGCCCGAATACAGCGATACTTCGTTTCTTGGTGGCCTGCATAGAATGGTTTTTATAAACCCTGCACGTTTTATAACACCCCAAAACAAAACAATCTCTAGGACAAAAAGCAACAAACACAAAACACTGTTTTTTTCTAACGGCTACACGCCCACAACTGAATATTACAAAACGGGCGATATAATTTATAAAAAAGGCGATAAAGGACGAGATGTCTACTATATTGCGCAAGGTTCTGTTGAACTATATAAAGAAAATAACATTGTTATAAAAGACCGCGGAAGTTCTTTTGGCGAAAAAGGCTATCTTTTAGAAACAGAACGAGAAGACACCGCTGAGGCAAAAACAGATACAATAATTTTACACATTAGTGAACAAGCTTTTTCAGAGCTGTTAACGCATAATCCAAGCGCAACTAGAAAGGCTCTCTCTGTTGTTTCTCCATACTTTAGCAACATATATCCAGGCAAGTAGAAACCTCGTATAAATTATTACCAAACGCTTTAAATAGCTACTAATATTTGATACACTGAGCGCCAACAGGAGATATAAAAAAGCATGAAAAAGTACATCTTTATAACTGGAGGTGTTGTATCTGGTCTTGGAAAAGGCATTGCAGCAGCCTCTCTTGGTCTTATTCTTAAAAGCCGAGGCTTACATGTTGTAAACCAAAAATTTGACCCGTACCTAAACATAGACCCCGGTACATTAGACCCCTACGAACACGGCGAAGTTTTTGTAACCGATGATGGTGCTGAAACCGATCTTGACTTAGGACATTATGAACGTTTTACAGATGTAACACTTTCAAAAAGCAGTAGCACGAGTGCAGGCCGTGTATATCTTTCTGTATTAAACACTGAGCGGGAAGGCGGTTTTAAAGGTCGTACAGTGCAAGTTATTCCCAATATAACAAACGAAATAAAACGACGTATGCTTCTTTCATCTAAAGAAACCAATGCTGATGTTATTATTACAGAAATAGGTGGCACTGTAGGAGACATTGAGTCGTTACCCTTTGTAGAAGCAATTCGTGAAATAAAATATGACGTAGGAATAGAAAACTGCTGCTACATACATCTTACACTCATGCCATTTATAAAAAAAGCAAATGAGCTTAAAACAAAGCCCACCCAACACTCGGTAAAAGACTTACAAGGACTCGGTATTCAACCAAACGTAATAATGCTTCGCTCCGATAAAGAAATAGACGCAATAACACGAGAAAAACTTGCTCTTTTTTGCAACGTACCCTATGAGGCAATTATTCAAAACTTACATGCAAAATCAATTTACGAAGTCCCCCTTATGATGGAAAAAGAGCGTTTAGGCACAGCCGTATGCGAAGCGTTAGGAATACCTGAAAAACCCTCCCAATTAGAAAACTGGGCTGCAATGGTCAAAAGCCTGTACAACCCACAATACACTGTAACCATTGCACTTATAGGCAAGTATATTGAACTGCCAGATGCATACCTTTCGGTTATTGAATCCCTTAATCATGCTGGTATTTATCATAAAAGTGAAATAAGAATAGATTGGATAGATGCTCAAACATTAACAACAAAAGAAAAAACAGCAGAAAGATTACAAGACGCCGATGGTATTATTATACCTGGCGGGTTCGGTCCGCAAGGTATCGAAGGCATGATTTTAGCATGCGAATACGCTCGAACAAAGCAGGTTGCATATTTTGGTATTTGTCTTGGAATGCAAATATGTATTATCGAATACGCTCGTAACGTACTAATGCTTGAAAATGCTAATTCAACTAAATTTGATAAAAACACCCCATACCCTGTTATATCTCATAGAAAAAACGAAACAGATACATCTCTCAACGGCCGTTTTAGACTTGGTTCGTACGAGTGCAAACTGAAAAAAAACTCACTTGCACATAAGGCCTATGCCCAAGAAACTATCGCCGAACGCCATAGGAACAACTGGGAATGTAACAACGAATACTATGAAAGCTTTGAAAAAACCAATTTGCATTGTAGTGGTATTAACCCCACATTAAAACTTGTAGAAATTGTTGAACTAGAAAGCCCCTCTACACACCCATGGATGTGTGCGGTTCAGTTTCATCCAGAATTTAAGAGCCGTCCAAACAAACCACACCCATTGTTCTGTGCTTTTATTGGAGCAAGTTTAAAACACCTATAAAGGAAACACGTACTATGAGAAATTCAATTATTGTTCTTGATTTTGGTAGCCAATATGCACATCTTATAACTAAACGATTTAGAATGCTTGGCTATTGGTCGGAAATTGCCCTCCCTTCTGCTGATATATCAGAACTTAAAAATGCTAAAGGAATTGTATTTTCCGGCGGTCCTTCTTCTGTGTATGAGGAGGCAGGAAACGAATTTAATACAGACATTTTACACATGCCAATTCCTATACTCGGCATATGCTACGGACACCAACTTATGGCAAAAGAACTTGGCGGAAAAGTTGGAAAAGCTGCCACGAGCGAATTTGGCATTACCCCATTAAACGCTTGTAAAGACAGCCCTTTATTTAAAAACATTATTATGCCCACACACGTGTGCATGAGCCATCAAGATGAAGTACTAGCACTAGCCCCCGGCTTTGAGTGCGTTGGGTTTACAAAAGATTGCCAATACGCTGCTGTGCAAAACATTCGCGCTAAACGATTTGGACTACAATGCCATATAGAAGTTACGGACACCCCTGCTGGTAATAAAATACTAGAAAACTTTGCAGAATTTTGCACTATGAAAAAAAACTGGAAGCAAGATGACATACTCGAAACAATTCTTACAGAGATTACAGATTGCGCAAACGGCACGAGGGTAAAAGAGGAAAAAAAAGTCTTGCTTTTTCTTTCTGGCGGTGTAGATTCTACCGTTGCATTTGCTCTTTTAAATAAAGCTCTTGGACAAGATCGTGTCTTAGGATTGCATATTGATAATGGTTTTATGCGCAAAAACGAAAGTAAAAAAATAGCTAAAACCTATAAAAAAGCCGGGTTTGTAAACTTTATTGTAGAAGATGCAAGCGATAGCTTTTTACAATCTCTATACAAACTGACCGACCCACAAAAAAAACGCATGGCAGTTGGCGAACACTATATAACCGTTAGAGATAGCGTTGTAAAAAAACTCAATCTTGACGAAAGCACATGGCTTCTCGCTCAAGGCACCTTGTATCCTGACATTATAGAAAGCGGAGGAGGAAAAAACGCACACGTTATAAAAACACATCATAATAGAGTCGATGGAATTCAAAAACTTATTGAAAAAGGATTAATAATAGAACCTTTAAAAGATTTATATAAAGATGAAGTACGTACAATAGGAAAAAAAATAGGCCTATGCGACAAACTTGTTATGCGCCATCCTTTTCCTGGCCCTGGTCTTTCTATAAATGTATTATGCACAGATGGCAAACTTTCAGATAAAGAAGAAAAAGAGCTCGAAGATGCAAAAAAAGCATTAATTTCTTTTGATAATCGCCTCGATGCATTACCAGTAAAGTCAGTTGGCGTTCAGGGTGATTTTCGCACCTATCGTTTTCCCGCAGTACTACGCATAAAAAACACCACAAAAAACCTTTTAGGAACTCATACATGGGAATCATTAGAAGAATTTTCACGATCTATTACCAATACAATTAAAAACGTAAACCGCACCGTCTTGTGCTTGTATGAGCGTAACAGTACTAAGGAGCTTGTTTTACAAGAAGGATATTGCGAAAAAGGGCGATTAGATCAAACTCGTGAATGCGATGCCATTGTTCTAGATGAATTATATGCATCAGGATGGTATCATAAGATATTTCAGCATTTAACAATTAATATACCCTACGCAACACAAAAAAACCATTGTTCTATTATATTACGACCAGTTGTTTCTGAAGATGTTATGACAGCACGTTTTGCACCTCTTGATACAAAGGTATTAGCGCGCATAGTAAAAAAAATTGCCAAACGTCGTTTTGTAGACGCAGTTTATTTTGACATTACAAATAAACCACCTGCAACCTTTGGCTGGGAATAGGTACAAACAGCACATTATAAAAACCAAAAAAATTAAAAGGGATTTTCTATAGTAAAATCAAACGTACGAGCAAATTCGAGTGCTTGTACTGTATTTGACAATAATTGTTCAGGAGTATGGGCATCTGCATTAGCCGTAACCCTTGCTCCTTTTGTTTGTACCAATTCCCAAAACTCATAAAAAGGATACCTATAGCGCGCACCGTGCGACGTATTTCTTTTTCCACGATTTATACCTTCACCATTTACTTCTAATAATACATTTGCATCCATTGCCGCATCTATTAAAGCAGAAAAACAAGCACGAATATCATCATCCCACACATCTATGCCTGCCATAGGCAGATCGGGATGCGCAAGTATTTCAAATATACCAGAACCAATAGCTTCTATTGTTTCGTCAAAATAACGATATAAATCTTTACGGTTTTGACAGTTTGGAATATACACATGCTCCCCATGCGTATCAACATACCAATGAGCTCCAAGAATCAAATACTGTGCACCCCATTTAGCTTTTAACTCATCAATATACCACGATATAAATAGCGGATCCCATTCACACTCAAAACCCATATAAACAGGAAAAGGCGCATACTCTGCCGCTTCTTTTACATCTGAACAATATTCGGGTAATTGATTACAACTCATTTTTACATGAATCCAGTTTTTTTCAGTGTCTCCCGGAAACGGACAATGGTCTGAAATGCCAAGGACACTATACGCATGTGCTGGATTTTTTTTACCTGCTGCTATTGCAGCTTTTACATAATCTATAGGGCGACCTGTGGCATGACGACACATCCATGTATGTGTATGAAAATTTGTAAGCATAAAAATACCGTATATTATTCACATAAAACTTGCAAGCCAAGCCTAATATGAAAAATCGCTTTTGGCAACTACTCGTTCTAATTCATCTTGAGTAAGTTCTCTATACTCACCCAGCGCAAGAGACGAATCTAACCGCAGACTTCCTATACCAACACGTTTAAGAAAAACAACCTTATTTTTCACTACAGCAAACATTCTTTTTACTTGGTGGTATTTACCTTCATATATAGTAAGATAGCACGAAGTAGCAGATACCCACTCTACATGGGCTGGTTTTGCACTAAAGCCAGCCTCAGACCCCTCGGGAGGAACTTGAAGACAGGCAAAACACGTATCAATATACTCAGTAGCTTTAACCGCATCACGAAGTTCTACATAGTATGTTTTAGAAATATTATTTTTAGGAGCGGTTATTTTATGAGTCCATTGACCATCAGTTGTAAGTAAAAGCAAGCCTTCTGTATCTCTATCGAGCCTACCGACGATATGTAGTTTACCAGCCAAAAAAAGATTGTAATGGCGCTCATTAAGCATACTAAAAACTGTTTGATGCAGCGCATCTTTAGCTGCACATACAGTATTTGGTGGCTTGTTTACCATGAGATATGTTTGAGCACAAAAAACTACTACCCTATTTTCTACAGTAATGGTATCTGTTTTTTCATTAACATGAGTATCTGCAACCTTGCATACAACATCATTTACAAAAACAACACCTGATCGAATATACTTTTTTACCGCTTTTCGCGTTCCCAACCCCGCATGAGCCAATAATGTATCAAGTCGCATCATGTGTTAAAGTGTAAAGACTTACGATTTGGTTGTAAAGCCCTGTTAGGTGTAACGCCATTTACAACTAACAGGCTTTTTTTGCGTTTATGAGCGCTCATGCATGGGAATATATGTACGCTCTGGGGCTATATTTTTATACGCAGGCCTATAAATTCTACCACCAGATGAAATTTCTTCTATACGATGAGCACACCACCCAGCAATACGAGAAACAGCAAAAAGCGGGGTAAAAAGATCTCTTGGAATAGTAAGCATCGAATACACTAAGCCTGAATAAAAGTCAACATTTGAACAAATACGTTTACCATTACCCTTGTGTTCATAAAAAACATCGGGAAAAACTCTTTCTATTAACGTATATAATTCAAATTCTTCTGTACAGCCCTTGTCTTTTGCCAACTCCTGCGCTTTATCGCGTAATAGAACAGCACGAGGATCACTTATCGTATAAATAGCATGCCCCTGCCCATAGACAAGACCTGTGCCATCCCCAGCCTCTTTTTTAAGAATTTTACGTAAATAGTTTTTAACAGCTGACTCATTAGACCAGTCTTTAACATGTGCTTTTATTTCGTCCATTTGTTCTATTACTTTTAGGCTAGCGCCACCATGCCTGTACCCTTTTAAAGACCCTATTGCAGCAGCAATTGCCGAATACGTATCAGTGTCAGCAGAAGAAACAACATGAACAGCCAAAGAAGAGTTATTACCACCACCATGTTCTGCATGAAGAATAAGCGATAAATCAAGTATTTCTGCTTCTAATCTAGAATAATGCTTGTTTTGTCTAATAAGACGCAATATATTTTCTGCAGTACTTAGTTCTGGCTTAGGATTATGAATATACATACTTTTTTCGTCAAAATACCGACGTTTTGCCTGATATGCATAGGCAACAAGCGTCGAAAAACGTGAAATAAGCTCTATACATTGACGTAAATTATTTTCGACAGTACGATCTTCTGGGTTCCTATCGTACGAATAACTTGCAAGAACACCACGGGCAAGTTTATTCATAATATTTTGAGATGGAGCTTTCATAATCATATCTTCGGTAAAAGATTCGGGTAATGTTCTATTAACTCCAAGATACAATCTAAAAAGCGAAAGTTGATCTGCAGTAGGTAGCTCCCCAAAAAGTAAGAGATAAACCGTTTGCTCAAACCCAAACTGCTTGTTTTTTTGGGCATCATCTACAAGATCTTTTAAATCATATCCTCTGTATAACAGCTTACCCGGAGAGGCTTTTTTTTTACCATCGACCATGGTATAACCAATAACATCACCTATGCGGGTAAGATCTACAAGCACACCACGACCATCAGCATACCGCAACCCGCGCCTAACGTCATACTCTTTATAAAGCTTTTGGTCTATTGGACCGTTATGTGCTGCTAATTCTGCTAAAGCCATCATGAGTTTTTGCTCCGAATATTCAGTCATTAAAGTCTCCTCATATATCTTGTATGTTCATTCATCGCTCGCTAATATATATACAGTTTTTTACATAAATTTACAACAAGCGATAAAAAGAATTTATCTACCAATACAGCTTATTGTAAAACTATCGTCTTTTATGGTAGTATCATGTACCATGAAAACAACATTAATAAAAGACATTTTAGTCTTACAACCCGACGGGAAAACCGTAACAATATATGGATGGGTTCGAACAAAACGCGACTCAAAAAACCTTGTATTCATTCACGTTAATGACGGATCATGCGGCACATCGATTCAACTTACCTATGATCGCAATAGTCCTCATACCAATGCTGAAAACATAGAACAGCAGCTTAAAAAAACGACGACCGGAGCCTCTGTTAAAGCAATAGGAACACTTATAAAAAGCCAAGGCAAGGGACAAGAGGTAGAAGTAGCCCTTGAAAAATTGATGGTACTTGGAGAAGCACCAGTAGATTCCTATCCCTTGCAAAAAAAAGGCCATAGCTTTGAATTTTTACGAGAAATTGCACACTTACGGCCACGAACAAATGCAATTAGCGCAACAGCTCGTGTAAGAAGTCAACTATCATTTGCTGTTCACAGTTTTTTTAACGAAAACGGCTTTCAGTATGTACACACACCTATTATTACCACGAGTGATGCAGAAGGTGCTGGAGAAATGTTTCAGGTTACAACCTTAGACATACAGGCCATTGCAAAAAAAGCACTCGAAGCAGGAAACAAAGGAATGGCGAGTGAAAAAGCCGCTAACCTTGTTGACTATAAAAAAGATTTTTTTGGCAAACACTCAAGCCTCACCGTATCAGGACAACTCGAAGCAGAAACCTATGCAACAGCCCTTTCACGCGTATACACTTTTGGACCAACATTTAGAGCAGAAAACTCAAACACTCCACGACATCTTTGTGAATTTTGGATGATAGAACCAGAAATGGCTTTTTTTAATTTAGAAGACAATATGAATGTGGCCGAGGCATTTTTAAAATACTTATTTACATGGGCACTTGAAAAATGTGCAGATGACATGGCTTTTTTTAACCAACGCATACAAAAAGGCATAATAGATACACTAACCCATGTTGCAAACTCCGAATTTGTTCGCATTTCGTACACCGATGCAATAACAGAACTTGAAAAAAACAACGACACATTTAATTTTAAAGCCTATTGGGGATGTGACCTACAAACCGAACACGAGCGTTTTTTAACAGAACAAACATATAAAAAACCAGTTATGGTATACAATTATCCCAAAGATATTAAAGCTTTTTACATGAAACTAAACCCCGATGGTAAGACAGTTGCAGCTGTCGATGTACTTGTACCAGGCCTTGGCGAAATTATTGGCGGATCAGAACGTGAAGCAGACTATCACAGGCTATTAGAACGCATTAAAGAATGTAACTTAGATCCTAGCATCTACGACTGGTATTTGGACTTGCGCAAATACGGCACAGTTCCTCATTCAGGATTTGGACTCGGGTTTGAACGATTAATACAATACGTTACTGGAATGGCAAATATACGCGACGTTATACCCTTTCCTCGATGGCCTAAAAACGCACATTTTTAATGCGAGCATTTAAGGTAGAGTCAGAATTTGAACCCAGCGGAGACCAGCCACACGCAATAAAAAAATTAACGGCAGGCTTACAAGCGGGACATGCGTTTCAAACGTTAAAAGGTGTTACTGGTTCTGGTAAAACCTTTACCATGGCAAAAATTATTGAATATTATCAAAAACCTACACTTATTATTAGCCATAATAAAACGTTAAGCGCTCAACTCTACCGCGAATTTAAAAACTTTTTTCCGACAAATGCGGTAGAGTACTTTGTATCGTACTATGATTATTACCAACCAGAAGCCTATGTTCCTGCACGTGATTTATACATAGAAAAAGACGCTTCTATAAACGATGAAATTGACCGACTGAGACTACGTGCAACCTACTCTCTTATGGAACGCAACGATGTAATAGTTGTTGCCACCGTTTCGTGTATTTACGGTCTTGGCATGCCAGAAATATACCGAGATTTACGCATTCATATTACCAGGGGCCAAGAAATAAGCCCCCAAAAAATAGCAGCCTCATTAGTAACACTACAATATGAGCGCAATGATACTGTTTTAGAACGAGGCCATTTTAGAATTCGCGGAGATGTTATAGAACTTTGGCCCGCATACATGGAAGCATTTTACCGAATACAACTCGATTGGGAAGAAATAGTACGCATACGCCGAATGGATCCTATAAGCGGTCAAACCTACGAAGATCTCGACGAATTACATATTTACCCTGCAAAACACTTTGTGGTAACCGAGGCTATATTAAAAAATGCAATGAAAAAAATTAAAAAAGAAATGGAAGAGCACGTACAAGATTTTTACAATCAAGGTAAAACGACCGAAGCTGAACGCATAAAAACACGCACAACCTACGACCTAGAAATGATGCAAGAAATGGGCTATTGCCCAGGCATAGAAAACTATTCTGGGCCAATTTCTGGACGAAAAAAAGGAGAACCACCTGCAACACTCATACATTATTTTCCGGACGATTTTTTATGCCTCATTGACGAAAGCCACGTGACACTTTCACAAATTGGTGCAATGTATGAGGGAGACCGCAGCAGAAAAACAAACCTTATAAACTTTGGTTTTAGACTCCCTTCTGCCTTAGATAATCGCCCCTTAAAATTTTTAGAATTTGAAAAAAAACTACACCAAACAATATTTGTATCTGCAACTCCACGGGCACAAGAACTACAACGCAGCGCAGAAATTGCAGAACAACTCATACGTCCAACAGGTCTTTTAGACCCAATAGTTAGCGTTAGACCCTCAGAAGGCCAAATGGAAGACATATATGCACAAATAAAACAACGCATAGCAAAAGACGAACGTTGCCTTGTACTCACTATAACAAAAAAAATGGCCGAAGACCTTAGCGACTATTTGCAAGAACTACGCCTAAAGGTACAATACATTCATTCAGAAGTAGAGACCGTTGAACGAGTAGAAATACTAAAAGGCTTACGTGCCGGAGAATTTGACGTGCTCGTTGGAATTAACCTTTTACGCGAAGGCATTGACTTACCCGAAGTTTCATATATTGCAATTTTAGATGCTGACAAGGTTGGTTTTTTACGCTCTACAACAAGCCTTATTCAAATAATAGGCCGTGCTGCACGTAACCAAAACGGAACAGTGGTAATGTATGCTGATACAATAAGCAATGCGATGAAAGAAGCCATACGTGAAACAGAACACCGCCGACACATGCAAAAAAAATATAATGCAGCCCACGGTATAACCCCAACAACCATTAATAAAGCTATAAATGACATTTTAGTGCGCCAAAAACAAGCAGCACAAGAAACAGTCGCTATTGAACTTTCTGCAGTAAAAGACAAAACAAATCTATTTGATAAAAAAGCACGCAACAAACTACTAAAACTAATGCACGAGCACATGAGCGACTATGCAGAAAAACTGCAATATGAAGAAGCTGCGGCAATTAGAGACGAAATAGCACGCATAAAAAAAGATTTTACCACCACCTAAAAACACCCCATCACTTTACACATTATTAAATAGTACTTAGACTACAGATATGTTTACATTACTCGAAAAAATTTTTATCTATATGCCCCAAAAACAGCAACACAGCACAAAAACAGCTACAAACATAGATGTAAAAAACCCACTTATTCGAAAAAAATACGGTATTATCTGCGGTTCATTAGGTATTTTTTTAAATACACTCTTATTTGTTGTAAAATTACTAACCGGTATACACTCCGCATCTATTGCGATAACTGCAGATGCTTTTAATAATATATCAGACGCTGCCTCATCGATAGTTACCTTATTAGGATTTAAATTAGCCGCAAAAAAACCTGATGCTACCCATCCTTTTGGACATGGCCGTATTGAATATATTGCAGGCCTCATAGTATCAGTGTTAATAATACTCATGGGCTTTGAACTTTTTACGACCTCTATACAAATAATTAGAAATCCTACAACAGTTACCAGCTCTCCGCTTGTTATCTGCATACTCATTGCATCTATTTTGGTTAAGTTATACATATACCGTTATAACCATACAACGGCAAAAAAAATTAACTCTCCCACACTAAAAGCAACCGCAAAAGATAGTTTAAGCGATACCCTTGCAACCCTTTTAGTACTCGCATCTATTATTGCCTCTCATTATACAGATATTCCCATTGACGGATGGGCAGGACTCGTAGTTGCAATCATTATATCTTATGCAGGTTTTACAGCTACCAAAGAAACCGTAAAACCATTGCTAGGAGAAGCTCCCGATACAGATTTTATTAATAAAATAGAAAAAACAATACTAGAATATGAACATATACTCGGCATACATGACGTACTGGTACATAATTATGGACCAGGACGCTTTATTATTTCGCTACATGCTGAAGTTCCCGGAAACAAAGATATTTACGAACTACACACGATAATAGAAACTATTGAAAAAGATATTGCTAAAAAATTTGGTTGGTATATTGTTATTCACACAGACCCGATAAAAACAGACGGAAAAAACAATACAAGTTGAAATTTATTCATAGACTACTGCCAGCCCAATCATCGTAAAAAAAACACTATACCCCTAGTACAAACCCCGTATGTATACGGGTAAAAAAACCTGCTGCCTTGTCTTCAAAATAGTTTATAGCAGCCTCACCAGTACAGTGAGCAGAATACAATTGAATTCCTGCATATTCAGACGACTCATCAGTTATAGCTTTTGCAAGTTCAGCCATATTAGCACAGTCTTCTGGCGCTATTGTATCATTAGTATTCCACGGAAAATGAAACCCGCCAACATAGGCGACAATATTTTTATTACCAACCCCTGTAAGTGTTTTTTTTACCCGTGCAATTGTATTTAACACACCAGTATGACTACATGAGTTAAAAATGACATATCTATCAGAATCTATCTTAATAACAAGCGCACACTCATGATTAAATAAATCGGTATGCATACCGACCTCGCCAGCATTGCGCTCAAAAAGCGTTTTGTTTTTATACGGTTTTCCATATTGTGCCTTCGAGCTGCTCATAGGCACCAGCCACACCCCATTAAACAAAGAATAAACACCACTTTTATATAATAACCGTAATCTGTCTGTATATTGAGCATCTATATAAAAACCAATGTGTCTCTCTTTTTGCCCTGCAGAACAATGCGTTGTACTAAGATAATCACTGGTGCCATTCCAATAGGTGTATATGGGAGCACTTGAATGTAGAGCACAAAATGCTTGCAAGCCCCCAACATGATCATAATGCGCATGAGAGCAAACAACCGCATCGACAGATGATATGTCTTTATTAAGCGTGTCTGCGTTTTTTGCAAAAACATCGTTCTGCCCAACATCTAAAAGTATGGTATGATTAGCATGTTCTATAAAAAACGATAACCCATGCTGTGTTTGCAACTCACTACGCGGAGAAGAATTTTCTACCAAAACTGTACATTTCATTTTTTTTCCCCTTTTTTTAGACCCAACACTATTACTCAAGTATTGTTATTTCGACACGACGATTTTGCGCCCGCCCCTCTGCCGTTTCGTTTGTTGCTACAGGATAATCGCGTCCAAGACCCTTACACATAAAACGATCTAGACTAATACCACGTTTATGCAGCTCTGTTGCCATACGTTGCGCACGAAGTAACGATAATTGCAACTCACCCTCCTGGATCCCTATTGCTGCAGTATGTCCCTCTATAAGAAAAAACGCATCTGGTATGTTTTTAAGCGTTTGTGCTATTGCATCGAGTCGCCACGCTTCGCCGTCTTCAAATTCTGCCACATTGGGCTTAAAATGTGCATCACGAACACTGAGACGCAGTCCTGCTTGTGTTTTTTCGACCAGAATATTGTTTTTTAACCCAACATTAACAGTATCTATGTCAGCTGTAACAGTATCTATGTCGGCTGTTACAATTGTGGCTATTTTTTCAAGCTCTGGTAAAACCTTTTCAGTATTAATTGCAGGTAAAAAATCGGTAAACAATGTTATAGAGCCTTTTAAACGCACCGTACGATTATTAGCATACTCAAAGGTTTCATCGAGTGTATCTGTAATTAAAAATGCCGCTTTGGTATCTTGGCGTACCAAGATAACAGCCTCGTGTTTTCCCTGTGCGCAGACTAACTCTGGGTCACCAGCATAATCTTTCCAGCGCATACCATACCGAGTAGCCCATTGCGCCTTAATACGGTAAACCGCAGTACCCTTATACATGTGCGCACCTTTAAACGTATATTGCACTGTCATTGGTATTTTTGTATATAATCCTTTATTTAAAGGATCTACAGATCGCACCGCATGAGCAACCCATGTATCTCCTGGCGAAACAGGGGTATCAGGATACGCGGGAAAACTTCTAAAAGTAGGAAAGCCATTGTCAATAGTTGGGGTAAGAACCCCTGTAGTAGAAATATGAAATTGAGCAGGGATTGTATCATTGAGACTTGTGCCAACTAAAAAGGTATTATGCGCTGTTTTTTCATCAATTATAAAAGAACCATCAAACCACGCATGACTCGCATACACACTGGCACAGTTTTTAGGAGCAGAAATAGGATGCATAAATGAGCGAACGTGACGAGTAGTTAAACCCGAATACGTACCATTGTCATACCGCGCATAATCACTTCGTTCTACCATCCAGTATGAGCCAGAGCCCTTATATCTAATACTGGTAGTATCAGTAGCTGTTTGGTGAGTGTATAAAAAAGCATAGAGCACAACACAATAGACAAAAAGTATATTTTTTTTAGAAAAACGACCACACATATATCTAGTATCGGCATTTATTGTTAAATAGTATAGAGATGCCTTGTTAAGTGCAAAATACTGTTATATACTATAAGGTATAATAATGTATATAATAAAGTAGTAATGGAATGTAAGATGGTAAAAAATAATTTAAATTTGAAGAACACTGATATTTCGTATTCGCAGCTTTTAAAAAACTTTGCTTATTGTAATTTTACAGAAGAAGAAGCAAAAGAACATTGGCAAAACATTGTAAAAAAAACAGCCGAACTCAGTGCGCTTCTAAACAGAGATATTAGTATTTCTGCTGTTATTGCAGATTATTTTACTAGTGCCTCGCCGGTTTTTTCGGCTCCTTTTTTAATCGAAGAATATGTTTTTAGAAACACCGAAAAAATGGCACTTGCCGACTCATTAACGGGGCTTTTTAATAGACGCTATATGGAACTGGTATTAGCCAAAGAAATAAAGAGAGCTAAGCGATATGATTGTGTTTTTTCTATATGTATGCTCGACATAGATAATTTTAAACGTATAAACGATAAAAAAGGGCATCAATTTGGAGACACTGTACTGCAAAACATATCGCAAGAATTGCAAACAAATGTACGTGAAGAAGACATTGTCTGCCGGTACGGCGGAGAAGAATTTCTTATTATATTGCCACAAACCTGCTCAGAAGGTGCACAAGAACTAGCAGAACGGTTACGAAAACACATAACCAGTCTAGATTTTTTTAAAAACAACCATATACAGTATTCAACTGGAGTCTCTCATTTTAACCCTACAACTGACGAGTCTATTTTCACCCTCATAGATAGAGCAGATAAGGCCCTATACAAGGCAAAGTTTAACGGAAAAAACAAAGTCTGCGTTCAAAACGATTAAAACACCTTTTAGCTATAAAAAAAACCTGCAAAAAGCAGGTTTTCTTATTTTTTGAACATCACAGCCCACATTAAACGTTTTTGGGCACTCGTACTTTTTTACTAATGTATCCACTTTTTAGACACCGTGCACAAATTTTTACCGTCATTGCCGTCCCATCAATCTCAGTTTTCACCTTAATTAAATTGGGTTTCCATGTACGACGAGTATGTATTTTTGACTTGCTTACGCTGTTACCAGTAATTGTTCCTTTTCCGCAAATATCGCATATTCTGGACATAATAAACCACCTATTACTTCAAATTATTTTAGCATCTGTAAAAAAAGATTTTACCAAATATACAAAGTATTGTCAAAGGGGTACACGTTTTTTTTGAAAACCAGAATCAGTTGCAAAAAAACAAGCAAAATGCTACATTTATTACAGTTCTTGGGAACAGAGTAGTACTTTTTACTTTTTTTAATGCTTTAAAAGGGGTTTTTTACATGCCGTATACCGAACCAACTAACTTAGCAGTTGTTGCCTGTCCTGGTGGAGAAGCTTTTGCCGATGAAGTCATTATACATCTTAAACGAATGTATAAACATCGCTACAATTTAAAACGTGACGTTATTTCGAAACGATATGGTATTAGCCGAGAAGAATACATACGAAACCTAAATATGCACAATGACACAGTTTCATCGAGTATTTGTAGTAAAGGCCCCGTTAATACATATCGCACACCAACATTTAAAGTAGCCGCAGATTTTACTTATTTTATGAATGGCGAATTTAAAACACAAATTAAAGACTGTATTCGTGGCAAAGATGTGTATATTTTTCAAGATGCAGAAAACCATCAAAAATTGCAATTAAACGATGGTAAAAACGAACTTTGCCTATCGGTAAACGATCATATTATGTCAATGCTCGTTACTATTGATGCTGTCAGACAAGCAGGTGCTGGTTCAATATCACTTGTCTTACCCGTATACCCATATAGCAGGCAACACAAAAAGAAAGGCCGAGAAGGGCTTACAGCCAGTCTTTTAGGGCATATTTACGAGCAAATGAGCGTTAGACGCATTATAACCCTCGATATTCACTCGAGAGAAATTGAAAATGCTTTTTCGTATGCCCATATAGAAAACCTACATGCAAGCTATCAAATTATACGAGAACTTACAAAGCTCGTTGATCTTACTGGCAAAACTGAAGACATTGTTATTGTTTCGCCAGACACTGGTGCGGTTGACAGAAACAAATTTTATTCTTCTGGTTTAAAAAAACCACTGGCAATGATTTATAAAGAACGTGATTATTCGGTGGTGAGCCAAAGTGCTACGGCATCTAATATAAAAGAAATTAAACTTTTAGGTGATGTAAAAGGTAAAGTAGCCTTTCTTGCAGATGACATGCTTGGTACCGGTGGAACCATGCTTAAAGCTATGGAATTTTTAAAAGAACAGGGTGCTACAAAGGTTATTTGTGCAATAAGTCTTCCGTTTTTTACTGGCAATGCTATACAATTATTTAATGAAGCCTACGAAAAAGGTTTGTTTTTTCGTGTTATTGGCACTAATGCGGTATATCATAAAGAACTGCTAGATTGCGAATGGTATATAAAAACAGATGTTTCAGCACTTTTTGCAAATGTTATCACCCGCGTACATCACGGACAATCGCTGTCTGACCTTTTAGATAACCGATCTATTATAGATAAGCTTGTTAAACAGGAATAAAAATGAACAGCTGTCCCCCTAGGACTAAAAAAACTGTAACAGCAATTTTATGTGCTGACCTTGGTACATCGTCTATTAAAGCTGCACTTATTGCTTCTACAGGCACAGTACTCGCACATACACGTGTACCATTTAATGTGCAGGTAGGTTCTAATCGATGGCTTGATGCATTTAAAACCGCCACTGCCACTCTTTTAGAGACAACAAACACCCCTGTACAGCGTGCTACTACAATAGTAGACATACAGGCAATAAGTATTAGTGGTAATGGGCCGAGTTTTGCAAATGAGCATTTTTCATACCTCTGGCACGAACCCCTTACACCGTACATTGATAAAAAACTACAAACAATGGCAAAAAACGGCCACCCCTGTCGCTCCCTTTTTATACCGCGCCTCATGCATATAAAAAAAACAATGCCAGATATATGGGACAGTGCATGCCAGAGCCAGGCAAATTCAAGCACACAGCTTTTTTCACTGCCCGAATACCTTGTCTATCAATTAGTAGGAAAAGCACACACTCTCTTACCCGAAAAACGCTATGCAGCTACATACTGGAGCATACACGATTTAATAGACCACGGGCTTTTTACGACAAAAAAAGCAGTATCTAACGCACTACCCCCGTTTAAAACACTGACAGAGTCCGCCGGAAATATAACACCAGATATGGCACAACAACTGCACATACAAGAGATACCCGTTTTTTGCTCCGGGCCAGACTTTATTAGCGCCCTTTTAGGCACAGCAACCATTACACCCGGCATACTATGCGATAGAGCAGGAAGCAGCGAAGGTATTAATCTTTGTACCAAAGAACCGCTTATAGCAAAAAACATACGAAACCTACCATCAGTCATACCACATGTATGGAACGCAAGCTGTCTTATCCCTGACAGCGGTATACGCTTTAGTATACACAAAAAACAAGATGCTCCACATAAAAACTACAGAGAATACGTACACTATGTATTAAAAAACCCCACAAGTTCTGGCTACAAACTAATGCACAGCATTGCACTAGAAATAAAACAAACACTTGCATTATTAGAAAACACAGCCAAAAAACTGCGCATACCATGTAATACCATTATATGTACTGGAGGCCAAGTGAAAAACCCAGAATGGATGCAATTTAAAGCAAATATACTAAACAAACCACTCCATGTTACCCAATGCAACGATGCAGAATTAGTAGGCTGTGCAGTTGTTGCGCTTACCGCACTTGGCTGGTATAGTTCTATTGCAGAAGGAGCACGAGATTTGGTAAAAATTAAAAGGACATATAATCCAACACAGGAGTAAGACATGACTATTTATAGAATTCCTACTACACTGAGCGCAATTATATTTGACATAGACGCTACCCTATATACACATGCGGACTATGTAAAGGAGCAAACCAATGCCCAGATACGGCAATTTGCTAAAACAACTAAAATGAGCATGAAAAAAGCACGCTCATTAATAAACTCATATCAAAAAGAATGGTCAAAGGTACATGGTGGGGCAACTATGAGCCTTGCTAATACCCTAGCAGACCTAGGCATACCCATAGAACAAACAATAGAATGGCGAAAAAAACTCTTACACCCAGAAGCCTATTTGAGCAAAGATACAGAACTAGAAAAAACAATGAAACAACTCGCTGAAAAATACACCCTGCTCTGCCTCACCAATAACCCAGTACGCATTGGACGGCGAACACTGGCAGCCCTGGGTATAGATTGCCTTATTAGCGAAATAATTGGTTTAGACACAACGCATATATCTAAACCAGCACGAAAACCATTTGAACTAGCTGTGCAACGAGCAGGCTGTGCTGTAGAAAACTGTCTTTCAGTTGGCGATAGATACTCTATAGATATAGCCCTCCCCTTAGAAATGGGAATGGGCGGTATATTAGTAGACTCTGTATCTGAGGTATACACTATTAGTACTATATTAGAAGCATCAGCTACTACGCGTTAATTCCATTCATTGTTAAGTTCATCATAGTCTAACATATTGCTATTATATTTTTTGACCGCATCTTTATATGCATCACAAAAAAGTTTTATCATCTGTTGATCAGCATCTACAGGATACACAAAGTTTTCGAGCGTTGTTTCAGAAGCAATACCATCTTCTGCCTCCTGCATACCAAGCTGATAACCATACTTATATGCCGATTCTTCATAAAAAAAAGCATCTTCTGGTATAGCACCGTAGTAATCTTGTTCAGGTTCTTCTGCTGGATCAAAACCCTGCCCAGTGTTTTGGTTAAACATAGAGTACCCCCTTTATTGGTATACGTATAAAGTGCTATAAAATAGCACCTTATATCTCTATTATTGACCCATACACGAGTCGAACGTGCGACCTGCTGCTTAGGAGGCAGCTGCTCTATCCTGCTGAGCTAATGGATCATAAAGTGGTAAAAGCCTACCATAAAATGCATAGACGGGCAAGTTAAAAACATAATTTACGACAGAGATAGCCCTAAAAAAAAGACCACCGTAGGGTGGCCCCATGCTGATGGTACACCTTATATTGAAACTTTTATACTACCCATAGCGGAAACCATAAGTACATTTTTAGAAAGTGCACGTAGAAACGGTAAAAAGGCAAGATGTCCTCTAATAAATGGAATAATAGTACCAAGGACAACAAAAACAATAACCCAGCAGAGCATAATAATTGCAAGAAAAATAGTATCTACTTTATTAAGTGATTTAATATTAAAAAAATCTAATAAAAGCAATACCCCAGTAATAATTTCTACAATTGCTAAAACATACATAATACCATCTCGTAGAGCCCCATGGCTAAACAAATTACCAACAGCACTTACAAGCAGGTCTTCTGATTCTAGCAAAAACTCAAACCTACCTGCTTGTACAAATACCGTTAAACCACCTACTATAAGCATAGTAGCTAAGGATACTTGTAAAATAATAGCCCACAATGATTTTTTACTCCTAAGCATATACGCACTCCTTATATATTTTTATATTGACCAGTGATTATAAGTATACGCC
>DASRMY010000305.1:0-22046 GCA_035647695.1 Treponemataceae bacterium
ATAGTATACTTAAATTGTTTGTTAAGCAAGTTAACAAATGTATTTTCATACTAGCAAACAGGGAGATATTTATGCCACTTTCAAAGAAGTTTTTTAAAACTACAAACACTTGTGAAGTGACTTTTACTCTTTCAAAAAAAGCAGCTCGAGGCGCAGAAAGAATATGGCTAGTTGGTGATTTTAATAGTTGGAGCAGCTCAGACACCCCAATGAAAAAATCTGCCGACGGATCATTTTCAATAAAATTAAAATTACAAAGAGGAAGGGATTATCAGTTCCGCTATTTACTTGACGGAAAATACTGGGAAAATGACTGGAAGGCAGACAAATATGTTTCCGCTCCGTTTTCTTGTACTGAAAATTCTGTTGTAAGCCTTACAGAAGAGTAGTTTTAGTCAAATCTAAAAGAGTCATCATTAAGGGCAATACTCGATCTAATACCGGATGTTGCCCTTATTTTTTTGGTTTCATCTATAAAAATTCCATCTACACCATCAATTGAATCTAAAAGCCTTGCACCAGTTTCATATCCCATAACAAAAACAGCTGTTGATAATGCATCTGCCTCTATAGAATACTTACTAATTATTGTTGTAGATACAAGACCATTGTTTACCGGATACCCTGTTTTTGCATTAAATAAATGATGATACCGAATATTATCTTTTATTAAAAACCGCTCATATATACCTGATGTTACAAGGCTTTTATTGACAATATCTAATGCAATTATAGGCTCTTTTGCAGAATCCATTGGGTTTTTTATTCCAATGTTCCATGGAATTTTCCCGTTGGCCGCTACTTTTTTTGCTCCATACGCATAAATATTTCCACCCAAATCTATTATCGCACGCTCCACATTGTTTTTTTGTAAAAACTCTACAACTGTATCTGCCGCATACCCTTTTGCAATCCCGCCTAAGTCTATACCCATACCCTTTCTAGACAGATATACAGATTTAACAGCTGTATCTATTTCTATTTTAGTATAATCAACGAGCCCAATAGCTTCTTGTATTTTTTGTTTAGTTGGAACACCAGCCTTTTCGGTGCCCAGCCCCCAAAGCTCAACAAGCGGGCCAATACTTGGATCAAAAGCACCATCTGATAACTGTGCATATTTAATAGCAGCCTGCAAAATTACAATGGTGTCATCGTGCAC
Source organism: Treponemataceae bacterium (assembly GCA_035647695.1). Taxonomy (GTDB): domain Bacteria; phylum Spirochaetota; class Spirochaetia; order Treponematales; family Treponemataceae; genus CETP13. The sequence goes on from DASRMY010000305.1 coordinate 1,163, forward strand.
AAGGGTAACCGCTTTATTATTTGCTGAATCTACTGTACCGGCGGCCTTATTTATTTTAGAAACATCAGAGCTTTCTATATGTGCACTAACATTATTTTCTATTGTTTGCAGCCTTGTAAAAATCTCTTCAAAAAGTTCATCAGGATATGGCTCGTACAAAGATACAGAACACACAGTATCCATTAGCACTTTTGTTTGTGTTGTTTTTTTTTCAGACTTACTACAGGCTACACAAAGCACTACAGAACCTATTACTATAAACAACCTAAATACATGATTTTTAATACGTGTTACTCTTCCTTGTTTTCTACATCGATTATGTGTAAATGCAAGTCTTTTATTTGTTGCTCATCTACAACAGACGGACACGCATCCATAGGACTTACCGCAAAGGTGTTTTTAGGAAAAGCTATTACTTCTTTAATAGACGTTTCACCGCACATGAGCATTACAAGCCTATCTAACCCTGGCGCAATACCTCCATGTGGTGGAGCCCCATACGTAAAGGATTCTAGTAAAAACCCAAATTTTTGCGCCGCTTCTTCTTTGCTAAACCCGACAATATTAAAAATACGCTCTTGCAATTTTGGATTATGAATACGAATTGAACCAGATGCAAGCTCATACCCATTAAGCACTAGGTCGTATAAATCTCCTTTTACATGAGCTGGATCACTTTCAAGCACATCAAGATACTTTGCCTGTGGCATACTGAACATATGGTGTGCTGTCTCCCATTTTTTTTCTTCTTCGTTCCATTCAAACATAGGAAAATCAACAATCCATGCAAATGCAAATGCATCTTCATTATAGAGTGAAAGATCTTTACCTAGTTTTTTTCGCACTGCCCCAAGAGCTACACATGCTAGGGTATAATCTGTGTCCGCAACAAATAACAGCAAGTCGCCATTTTTTGCACCTAGCTTTGCACAAATTTCTTCTTTTTTATCAGCAAAAAATTTACTAATACCGCCAGAAAGGCCGTCTGCTTCAACTTTCATCCAAGCCAAACCTTTTGCTTTATAAATTTTTACAACAGCTTCTAGCTCATCAATTTTTTTACGGCTGTATTCTGAGGCAACACCTGGCACAACCAATGCTTTTATTGTACCTGTTTTTTTTGTTTGGCCAGGTTTTTTTTCAGCTGGCTCTAAAGCAGCTTTAAACGCTCTAAAATCTGAAATCTCTGCCATAAAATCTGCATTGTGCATTTTCATATCAAAACGTAATTCTGGTTTATCAGAACCATACCAATCTATGGCGTCCTGATAGGCAATGCGCTGAAACGATTTTGGCAAGTCTATATCTAAGCTTTCTTTAAAAATAGAACTCATAAGGCCTTCAGTCAGTGAAAGAACATCATCCCTATCAACAAAACTCATTTCTATATCGATTTGTGTAAACTCTGGTTGTCTATCACCACGAGCATCCTCGTCCCGATAACAGCGTGCGATTTGAAAGTATTTGTCAAAACCTGATACCATTAAAATTTGTTTGTATAATTGCGGTGATTGTGGCAATGCATAAAACTTACCAGGATATAAACGAGACGGTACAAGGTAGTCGCGAGCTCCTTCTGGCGTTGATTTAATAAAGGTCGGTGTTTCTAATTCGTAAAAACCTTTTTTTGAAAGATAATTACGAGCTGCAAGTGCAACTTTATGGCGCATTGCCAAATGATGTTGCATTTTTGAGGAACGCAAGTCTAAATAACGATACTTTAAACGGATATCTTCATTCGGCACAACAGGAGTACCGTCTTTTTTCACCTCATCTATCATAAAAGGTAGTGTGTTCGAAGCAGAGAGTATTTCAATTTTTTTTGCTACAAGTTCAACTTCACCCGTTAACATTTCTTTATTTATCATACTCTCAGGCCGCTTTCGAACAATACCTTCAACGGCAATACAATACTCCATATGCAACTGCCGTGCTATACGAGCAAGCTCTTCGGGAGAATCAGAGTCTATTACCACCTGTGTAAGACCATATCTATCTCTAAGATTTATAAAGGTAATACCACCATGCTCACGGATACGATGTATCCAACCATTTAATATAATAGTTTTTTTATCCTCACTCTTGCGTAAACCACCACAAGTATGTGTTCTTTTCATATTTTCCATAATATGATATTACCGTTAAGCACGATTTGTGACAAGATAAGAAAAATGCGCAGTTTTATTATGCAACTTATTACCGTGTGTCATATTGGCTCACTCTTTTTGGGCTTTTTTGACACAGCCTGTCAGTTTGGCACATTTATACAGAGGGCTACACTCGTACCCTGTGTTATTTTGCATGCTCATGGTTCCTCACACACAAAACAACACCAAAAAAAGCTATTTTTAAGCTAAAAGCATCCTTTTTGAATCTTTGTAGCTTTTTTTAAGGAATAAAACAACTTTTTTAGCATTAATAATGTTTTACCTACTAAAACAACAAGCTTGGCACGATAATTGCGATACTATAAGTGAACGCTAAAAAAAATGACAAGGCGTTTTAGATTATAACAATAAAATAATTTGTAGGAGGTTCAATTATGAACACATTATCACTATTTAAACCTTTGTTTACCAGCAACCTTTTTGACGCTTTTGACGACTGCATTTCAGAAAATTGCTCTACCGAGAGAGCTTATAGCCCTCGAGTAGACGTGCGTGAAAGTAAGGATGCGTATCTTTTTGACGTGGAGCTTCCTGGCATGAGCCATGAGAACGTTGACATAAGCATAAAAGATAGGATTCTAACAATTAATTCACGTGCAGAAGAAAAACTGGAAAAAGCAGATAAAGACAACAAAGAAGTAGCAAAGGATGATGAAAAAACCAGAAAAGGTGGCGAGAGATGGCTTGTACGAGAGCGTCGAATGACAGAGTTTACTAGAAGTTTTAGTCTGCCTAAAGATGCTGATGAAAACAAGGTTGAAGCAAACTTTAATAACGGTTTGTTATCAGTAATTATAAAGCGGGCTGAAGAATCACAACCAAAAACTATAAAAATTACCGCTAAATAATTTATTACAGCTTGTTTCAGGTTGATGTAGCAAATACTACATTGCGGTACAAGTAGCGCCTCCACAGACGCAAAGAAGCCCGACAAAAGTCGGGCTTCTTTTTTATTTACATCCAGATTAATTCTCTTCGATTACTATGTAATTATTTATGCTTACTAGTACTCACATATTTATCAAACATAGCAGCATTTTACTTAAGAGGAGTTTTTTGTCCATTTTTATCAATACTTACAAAGGTAACACAATTAGAAAAAATTACTTTTTCTTGTGTCGCACCAGGTTCTCTCGAATACACATCTACATGATATTTCACAGATGTAACCCCCAGATATTTTTGAAAAATATTGAATCGTAAAATAGAGCCTACAGGCGCAGAATGTCTAAAACTTATTGTGTCCATTGCACGAGTGACTAAACTTTTACCAGGAAAATCGAGGGTTGCTGACATCCATGCATATTCATCTACCCAGAGTAACAGTTGGCCGCCAAAAAGCGCCCCATGATGATTTAGGTGTTCTGTACGAACTACGGCATATGTATTCATTGTAGCACCTTTTTAAAACCAATCAGCTTTTTTTGAAAGTGTAAGCCCTCCACTTTGTGATGCATAAATTCTATATGTTATTTTTTTTTGCGCTTTAAATGAAAGTGCAGAACCTGACGAACTGCGTAGTATACCTTCTTTTTGACTTTTTTCGGGACTGTTCATTATACCTACAAGTTCAATAACTCGCTTGTTATAATCTTCTTCTTGTATACCAAAAATGTTGTTTTTTGTTCTCTGAAAAATATATGGAACCCCATCTTTATTACAGGGGTTTAGAGTTAGCCCATCTGATGCTGGTATAGTATTTGAAAAAACTCTATACGGCAAGGCAAGGTTTTGACTTTGACCTGTTTCTATAAGAGAATATGCAAAATTATATTGAGTACAATCAAAATACACAGTATCTCCTTTCAATATAATCTGTTCTGTATACGCGGGTGTTTTTCTATCGCCATACGCATAATAACTAATTGCTAAAGTTAGTACTGTTGCTGTTGAATTTTGCTCTATTTTTTCTACACTTACATCAGCTAATAAATAATCTTGATTAATATTTTTATAAACCGTTTGAAGCTCTTGCAAACGGTTCATTTTATTAATATACGTAGTAAGACTTACAGCCAGTCCTGTTGCAATATATAAAAGTACAAGGACAACAAGTGTTATAAAAAAACCTTTTATCATTCGTATTATTTCTGATGGCAGTATAATCTTAAGATTTTTTGGATATTTTTTATATGGTAAAACCCGAGCTGCAAAAACTAACAGCGATACAAAGGCCAGAATCACAAGCGTTAGTATTAGTTGAACAGGACCAGTGGTTATCCAATCAAAACCCTTAGATAGATATTGCAAAACTGTATGCATTATTGTTCCCATATTATTCTCCCATGACAATTTCTATGCCACCCTTTGTATGAACAAGAACGCGGTATTCTTGACCAACTATAAAAGCACCAAGTTTGCACGTATCATGTACCGCATTACCATAACTATTTTTTAATTCCTTTCTTTTTAATATATCCGCATATATGGCAGATAATTCTTTATCAAATTCGTTAGAGCCTGTTGATATGTCAGATAATCCAGTGGCTTTAGAACGCCCAAAAATTGCAGGAAATCCTTTTATATTATAAAGAGGAGCAATAAAAATTGCATCATCAGGCGCAATTGTATCCGAAAAAATACTATACGGAAACACAAGTTTAGAACCCTCTTTTTTTTCTACAATTATAAAATCAAAAAAAACTTCTTTTCCTCTTATAATATAAGTTGAGGGTTCTGTAATCATTATATTATCAGCAGTGTAAAAGCTCACTTTAGCTGATATTACATCTTCTTTTTCAGTATTAGTAGATTTTCTATCTGTTATTACAAAATGAAGCGGATAAGATTCCGCTTTTAAATAGTGAATATCAGTTTTATGTTTTTCTATACGATTATCTAAAAAAGTAGAAAAAAAGAGTGTGTTGTATTCAACTATAAGGCACGTAGCAAGAACGGCCAAAAAAACCATCACAAAAAACGTGCCCTTATGCATTTTTTTTTCTTTTGCCATATGCTAATTCTACTCGTAGTACTAAGTCTTTGCAAGACTTAGATGGCCCGTAATACTTCACGTGGTTTTGAGCCATTTGGCGGACCAACTATTTTTTCGTCCTCCATTTGCTCTACAAGGCGAGCTGCACGATTGTACCCTACTTTTAAACGTCGCTGTATATATGAAGCAGATGCTTTTCCCGCTTGCATAACGATTTCTACAGCATCATCGTATAATGGATCCTCGCTATCATTTATACGAGAAAAGGGGCTGTCATCATCTTCTTCATCAAAAAAGATTTCGTCATCTATATAATCTGGTGGTCCAAATTGTTTTACATAATCAACTACATTCTCTACCTCATCATCACTAACAAAGGTTCCCTGAATTCGTGTCGGAAAAGGGTCCGTTGTACTTGTATACAGCATGTCTCCTTTGCCCAAAAGTTTTTCCGCACCAATTTGATCTATAATAATGCGACTGTCAGTTTTTGAGGCAACCATAAAGGCAATTCGACTTGGTATATTTGCTTTTATTAATCCTGTTATAACATCGATCGAAGGACGTTGCGTAGCTAAAACGAGGTGGATTCCAACTGCACGGCTCATTGCTGCAAGGCGCGCTATTGTTGATTCTAGTTCTTTGCCCGTTGTTGCCATCAAATCTGCAAATTCATCTATAATTATAACAATATAAGGAATGTTTTCTGTAGCTATTTTTCGTTTTTTAATACGCTTATTATAGCTACCAATATCTCGAACCCCCATTCCATCGAGCAATGCATATCGACGTTCCATTTCGCAAAGCGCATACTGTAAAGCTTGAAATGCTTTTTTAGGCTCTGTTATAACTGGCGTTAATAAATGAGGAATGTCATTATAGAGCTTTAGCTCTACTATTTTTGGATCAATAAGAATCATTCGAACTTCTGATGGCGCCCTATTGTATAATAGCGATAAAATCATACTATTAACACATACTGACTTGCCAGAGCCTGTGGCTCCAGCAATAAGTATATGTGGTGTTTTAGCCAAATCTATTATTTCTGCATCGCCGTTAATTTTTTTACCAAGAACAACAGGAAGAGACATTTTTTTGTATTGCGGTAGATCTGCAGAAATAATTTCTCTAAACCCTACAATAGCCCTTTCATCATTTGGTATTTCAACACCAACTGCCTGTTTGCCTGGAATAGGCGCAACAATACGCACACTTTGCGCTGCCAAACTAAGAGCAATATTATCTGCTAAACCAGATATTTTATTTAAACGCACTCCAGAGGCAGGCAGTATTTCAAACATAGTAATAACTGGCCCTTTGCGAATCCCTGTTATTTCTGCTTCTATTTTAAATTCTTTTAAAGTCTCTTTTAGTGCAATCGCCGCTTGTTTTGTTTTTTCATCAATAAGCCAATATTCACCCTCATTATATTCTTCTAGTACGTTTTCTACAGGAATATAATAGCTTTTAATACTATTGTTTTTTTTTATTGGTTTTAATGGTTCGGTTGTTTCTATTGTAAACGTTTGAATACCATCATTGTATTCTAAATTTACTATCGTTTTATCGTCGTCGTCTAATTCGTCAAAATCGATTGCATCTTCATCGTCGTCATCTAATTCATCAAAATCGATTGCATCTTCATCGTCGTCATCTAATTCATCAAAATCGATTGCATCTTCATCGTCGGCATCTAATTCATCAAAATCGATTGCATCTTCATCGTCGTCGTCTTCTTTCATTTCATCAAAAGGATCACTTAAAAACTCAGCTTCTTTAGGACTATATAAATGATCAAAATGTATGTCAGTTGGTTTGTTAAAAACAACCTTAATGGGCTCTTCTTTTACTACCTCTAAATCCCCATAACTTAATTTTGACTCCTCACCTATCGGCACGAGCATTTCTGCATCATCCTCAGGGGCCTCCATTTTTTCTGTTTTTATTATATTTTTTTCAGGTTCTATTCTATTGGTTTCTCTGTTTTCTTTTTCGTCGACTAGGTCTAATATATCTACTTCCTCTCTTTTCTCTTCTTCGGCTAAAGCTTTTTCTGCTGATGCGATTGTTTCTTCTGGTACCTTGGCTAAATCTGCAAAGATTTCCTCAGTACTTTCATTGTTTACCTCTTCTACATAGGTGGTTTCTTTTTGTATTGCTAGGTTTTCTTCGTCTACATAGGTGGGTTCTTTTTTTATTGCTAGATTTTCTTCTTTTGCATAATGTGCATCCCTGCTGGTTTTTGTTTTTCTACTATCTTTTGCTTCTATTATATCTGCCACATAGGCCATAATTAAATATTCAATAGCAACAAGTAAAACACTTAATAGTAAAAAAGCGCTTGTTCCCAAAAGAACGACAGTCATCGTATTATCTACAAAAACCATTTTACATAAGCGTTCCACAAGTGAAATTGTAAAAAAAGGTATTGTAGAACAAAGAAAATAAATCCCTTTTCGCTTTGTCCAATGTGGTGAAAAACTTAAAACAGCGCCTACAAGCAAATAAACAGGAATTAGTACTGCCGAATACCCATATACAGAATATAGTATTGTGCCTATTGCATAAGCACTAATAAAAAAACTATTCGCAATTGTTCCAAAATACAAAAACTGCATCATTAGTCCAACGGTAAAAAAGGCCGCAAATCCAAGTAGTATAATTCCAATTGTGCACATAATTCTATCATCTCGTTTCATAGTTAGAGTATCGGTAAATAAAACCTCTGTTGTTAGAAGAGTTTTTTTCTAAAACCTCTTAAACAATATTTAATTATACTGTAAAATACACTCTCAAGGATGAATATGACAAACAACGCATATGTGGTGCTCGCAAATGGGCATGTCTTTGAAGGAAAATCTTTTGGCGCTACTGGCTCGGTTACTGGAGAAATTGTATTTTCAACCAGTATGACTGGCTATTTAGAAACTCTTACTAACCCAAGTAATTACGGGCAAATAATTGTACAAACGTTTCCTCTTGCTGGTAATTATGGCATTATTCCAGCTGATTTTGAAAGTGAAAAATCGCATCTTGGCGGATATATTGTTCGCGAAGTTTGCGATGCCCCTTCTAACTTTCGCTGTCAGAAAGGCCCCTCTGGAACATTAGATCACTTTTTACAAATAAATAATGTTATTGGTCTCTATGGAATTGACACTCGTCGACTTACTAAAATTATTAGACAAGCAGGCGCGATGAATGCTCGCATACTGTCTTTTTCAGGAAATAGCGAAAAAGATAGTGCTATTATGCATGAATTAAAAAAACTGGGCATTAGACTTGAATCTTCTTCGACTAAGTATTTCGTTCTTACCCCTACTGCTGCACTCAAAAACATACGTACATTTAAAAATATCAATGGGGTTCGTTTGGTTAGTCGTAACGCTAAAAAAATAGAAAAATCTGCAGAATACGTTTTTGAAGAAAGTTCTCAGTACCATGCTGTACCGCTTAGAGCAGATGGCCTAAAAGCAAACGATTTACAGCAAGCAATGGCCTCTGGCTCACATGCAGACGGTAGTAAAAAGAACATTGTTATTTGGGACTTTGGAGCAAAAGCAAATATTCGTCGCGAACTATTAAAACGAGGAGTTGACGTTGTTTCTCTTGCATCAACAACTACTGCACACGATATTCTTGCCTTAAAACCCGATGGAGTGGTGCTTTCAAACGGACCTGGAAACCCTGCTGATAACGTAAGTATTATTGCAGAAATAACAAGCCTTTGTAATACATGCCCAAAAAACCTTGCTCTTTTTGGCATAGGTTTGGGACATCAATTGTTAGCTTTAGCAAGGGGAGCCTCTGTAGAAAAATTACAGTATGGACATCATGGGACAAACCAACCAGTAAAAAAACTAAAAACGGGACGTGTCTATATTTCCAGTCAAAATCATAGATACACTGTTTTAGCTGAAAAGTTACCTGCCGATTTACTACCATCGTTTAAAAATGTAAATGACCAAACAATCGAAGGGCTCGACTACTCTAGTTTAAATGCCTTTTCGGTACAATTTCACCCTGAAGCTTCGCCTGGTCCTTTAGACACAGGCTTTTTATTTGATGATTTTATAAAAAGGATACAAAACCATTAGAGTATCTGTTTAGATTTTGGGAGACAAATAATGCCTTTAAACAAAAATATTAAAAAAGTATTAGTAATTGGTTCTGGACCAATTATTATTGGACAAGCTGCCGAGTTTGATTATGCAGGAACACAAGCTTGCAAAGCATTAAAAGAGCAAGGCCTAGAAGTCGTTCTTATTAATTCAAACCCTGCAACACTTATGACTGATGCAAGTATGGCCCATGCAATTTATATTGAACCTCTTATTCCTGAAACTATAAAGCGCATAATTTTAAAAGAAAAACCCGATAGCATACTTTCTACCCTTGGAGGTCAAACTGGTCTAACTTTATCTATGCAACTTGCAAAGGAAGGTTTTTTAGCAAAGCATAATGTAACATTATTAGGAGCCAACCCAGAAACCATAGACAAGGCAGAAGATCGTCAATTGTTTAAGGATACAATGAAAAGTATTGGTGAGCCCTGTATTCCTTCAAAGGTGGTCACAACATTAAAGGATGCCATCGAGTTTGTTGACAATACTATAGGGTATCCTGCAATTATTCGCCCTGCTTTTACCCTTGGAGGTACTGGCGGTGGTATTGTTAATAATCTGAGCGAATTGGAAGAAATAGCAAAAAACGGTTTGCACCGTTCTCCCATTCATCAAATTTTAGTAGAAAAATGTATTTCTGGTTGGAAAGAAATTGAATTTGAAGTTATACGGGACAGCAATGGTAATGTTATTACTGTTTGCTCTATGGAAAACTTAGACCCTGTTGGTGTTCACACAGGAGACTCTATTGTAATTGCCCCTGCAGTTACCCTTGCAGATAAAGAATACCAAATGCTACGCTCTGCTGCTTTAAATATAATTACCGCGCTTAAAATTGAAGGTGGCTGTAACTGCCAATTTGCGTTAAACCCCCATAGCTTTGAATATACCGTTATAGAAGTAAACCCTCGCGTATCAAGATCTTCGGCTCTTGCTTCAAAGGCAACTGGCTACCCTATTGCTAAGGTTGCAACTCTAATTGCTATTGGTTTTGCACTAGATGAAATACCTAATGCGGTTACAGGAAAAACAAGCGCTTGTTTTGAACCAAGCCTCGATTATGTTGTTGTAAAAATGCCTAAATGGCCTTTTGATAAATTTGTGTATGCAAAACGAACCCTTGGAACACAAATGAAAGCAACTGGCGAGGTTATGGCTATTGGCACTAGTTTTGAACAAGCTCTTATGAAAGCTGTCCGCGGTTGTGAAATTGGCCAAGATGATTTAAACCTACCAACTATTGCAAATGCACCTGATGCAGAAATTGATGAGCGATTACACCAATGCACAGATTTGCGTTTGTTTGTTGTGTATGAAGCACTAAAACGTGCCGTTTTTGCAGATGCATCTATACTTTTTGATAACACAAGCGCCGCACGACCTGATGTTCAACAAACAAAAGGTGCAGCTGCGACAGCAGTTAAAAAGATACATGATATTACTAACATTGACACATGGTTTTTAAGTAAATTATTACATATTGCACATGTTCAAAAGGCATTTAGAGCAGTAAAAACTGGTCAAGCTCCCTTTACGACAGAACTATATGAAGTTGCAAAAAACCGAGGTTTTACCGATACGGTTATAGCAAAATATTGTAGCTTGCCTCTTAACAAGGCAGAAGAACTCACCTGCATGCATAGATACCCTGTCTATAAAATGGTAGATACATGTGCTGGAGAATTTGCTGCTATAACACCTTATTTTTATGCAACGTATGATGAGCATAATGAGGCAGAAGAGTTTTTACAAAACCGTGCGCACGAATATAAAAAAGCTGGAAAAACACCTAAAAAACGTATTCTTGTTCTTGGTTCTGGACCAATAAGAATCGGACAAGGTATTGAGTTTGATTATGCCTCTGTTCAATGTGTATGGGCTTTAAAAAAACTTGGCTATGAGGTTGCTATTGTAAATAACAACCCTGAAACAGTTTCTACAGACTTTGATACAGCTGACCGTCTCTATTTTGAACCCCTCACCCCCGAAGACATTATGGGTATTATACAGGTAGAGCAACCAGAAGGAGTTGTTGTTGCTTTTGGTGGAGGAACCGCTATAAAACTCACTCAATTTCTTTCTAAACAAGGAATTAAAATATTAGGAACAAATGCTGACTCAATAGATTTGGCAGAAGATAGAGATAGATTTGAACAGTTATTACAAAAATTAAACATTAAACGGCCTAAAGGGTTTTCAACATTAACTGAAGTTGGTGCCTTAGAAATTGCAGAAAAAATAGGCTATCCCGTTCTCATGCGTCCCTCTTATGTGCTTGGCGGACAAAATATGATTATTGCATTTAATGCAAATGATATTCATGAGTATATGCAGATTATTTTACGCCATTCGATTACAAACCCGGTTCTTATTGATAAGTATATGATGGGCATTGAACTAGAAGTCGATGCTATATGTGATGGAGAAAACATTCTTATTCCTGGTATTATGGAACATATTGAACGAACTGGTATTCATTCAGGTGACTCTATCGCAGTTTATCCATCATGGAATATTAACGATATTATGACCGAAAAAATTATTAAGCAATCTAGAGAATTAGCTCTGGCACTTAATATAAAAGGCCTTGTAAACATTCAATATCTTATTTACGAAAACGAATTATATATTATTGAAGTAAATCCTCGCTCTAGTCGTACCATTCCATATATTAGCAAGGTTACAGGTGTACCAATGGTCGAACTTGCTACCCGAGCCATGTTTGGTGAAAAACTCATAGACATGGGCTATGGAATAGATTTATATCCTATAGCACCAAATTTTGCAGTAAAAGTACCCGTCTTTAGTTTTGAAAAGCTAAGTGATGTAGACATACATTTAGGACCTGAAATGAAATCGACAGGCGAGGTTCTTGGCATTGCACGCACAATGGACGAAGCCTTATACAAAGGACTTATAGCTGCCGGTTATAAAATGAAAAAAACAGGCGGAATCCTTATTACTGTCCGCAAAAATGATCAATTTGAAATTGTCAATGTAGCACGTCTTTTTTATGAGCTTGGATTTAAGGTCTATGCAACAGAGGGAACAGCAGCTGTGCTTGCTGACTTTGGCATGGAATCAACAATTGTAGATAAAATTCACGAAAACCCTGACAATAACTTATTAACATTATTAGATACGCAAAAGGTAGACTATGTTATTTCAACCTCTGCTAAAGGCCGCATCCCAACTGCTGATAGTGTAATACTGCGTCGTAAAGCGGTTGAAAAAGATATTCCCTGCTTAACCTCTGTCGATACAGCAAATGCACTTGCTTTAAGTTTAAAAAGTCGCTTTTCACCAGAAACATTAGAAATAGTCGACTGTAATAAATTACGGAAAACAAGAGAAAAATTTGAATTCACAAAGATGGAAAGTACTGGCAATGACTTTATTATCTGTAATGGTATAGATTATCAAATTCATAGCCCAGAAGCTCTCACCGTACGTCTTTGCCAGCGACGAACAAGTATAGGCGCTGACAGCCTTGTGATTGTAGAAAACAGCACAAAGGCCGATGCAAAAATGCGTATTTTTAATTTAGATGGAACAGAAAGCCCTGTTGCAGGAAACGCTCTTCGTTGTGTGGCAAAATATATATTTGATACAAACATTAAAGGCATTGCTGATGTTTATGGTAAAAGCTACCACACAGCAGATATTACAGTAGAAACAAAAGAGGGCATAAAACAACTGACAGTGTATAAATCAGCAGGGACGGTAACCTCTGTGAGTGCTAATATGGGAACGCCTCTTTTTGAGCCAAAACAAATTCCTGCCAAACTAACCTCACACCCACTTCCATCGGCAGTAACAGACAATCCTAAAAACAGCGAATTACCAACTCATGCAATTGTTGGTGTTCCCATAACTGTAAAAAACGTTGATTATACCGCAACTGTTCTTTCTATGGGAAACCCACACTGCGTTGTGTTTTGTGGTTTTGTTGACAAATTAGATCTTGCCGTTTTAGGTCCGAAATTCGAATTTCATAAAAAGTTTCCTGAACGAGTAAACACAGAGTTTGTACGAATAATTGATAGAACAACTATTAAAATGCGTGCGTGGGAACGGAGCAATGGAGAAACTCCTGCATGTGGAACAGGTGCATGTGCTGCTGTTGTAGCTGCTGTCTTAAACGGTAACTGTCCACTTGATGAAGATATTACCGTTCGTGTGCCCGGTGGAGAATTAACTGTTCGTTATACAAATAACGGAGTAATTCTTACCGGACCCGTTACAAAGGTTTTTGAAGGAACTATCGAAGTTTAGATAGAAAGATATACTGCAAAAAAGTGAAATATACTTCCAGCTAGAACAAAAAGATGCCAAATGGAGTGCATCCATTTGATATCTTTTTTGGCATAAAAAATAACTCCAACAGTATAGGCTATACCACCAATTGCTAAATATATTAAGCTAATTTTGGGCAGGGCGGCTACCAGCGGTTTTATTGCTATAATAATTAACCAGCCCATTAAAATATATGTTACAGCGGAAGCTGCGCGTAATCGTTTGCCAAAAATTGCATAAAGTGTAATACCTATTATAGCAAGTCCCCAAATAATGCCAAAAAGCACCCATCCAAAGGTTCCGTGTAATGTTGTTAGGCAAAACGGGGTATAGGTTCCTGCAATTAAAAAATAGATTGATGCATGATCAAAAATGGCAAAAACTTTTTTTGCTGTTTCTGGTGTTAGCGCATGATACAACGTTGACATTACATACAAGACAATTAAAGATACACCAAAAAGCGACCAACCAGTTATATAATAAACCCTTAATGCTTCGGGTGCATATAAAACAGCTTTGATTATAAGTAACACAGTAGCTGCTATTGCTAAACCTGCTCCTATGCCATGAGAAATTGCATTAAAAATTTCCTCTCCATTCGTATAGCGTTTAGACCGAAGCATATATACTTCACGCTTTACCTCTCTATACCTTGCTCGATTTTCTTGTTTACAGGCCCGATCAATTGCTTTTGTATTTTCCTCAAGCAAGGCTATTTTTAATTCATGTTTTATAGTACGAATCTTTTGTTTTGCTTGGGTCTTTACTGTTTTTATTTGTTTTTGAGCATTTTCTCGTGGTGATACATCAGTATTTTGTTTATCTGACATTTAAAACTCCTTTATTATTTAGACACTTTTATATTTATTATAGTTGCGTTTGGACAAATTTTTGCCGGTAAACCTCATACATGAGTATTCCTGCAGCAACAGAAACATTTAAACTATCAAGTCTGCCATCGGTTGGTATGAACACGGTTGTATCACAGCTTTGTTTAAGGAGACGCCTAATACCACTTCCTTCACTCCCCATTACAAGGGCAGTGTTTGACGGAAATTGAATATTTGGGGCTGGCTCACCACCCATATCTGCAGCATATATCCAAAACTTTTTTTCTTTTAACTTTTGCACAGCTCGAACAAGATTAGGAACAACTGAAACAGCAACCCATGCATTTGCACCTGCACTTGCCCTGCTTATAATTTCGCTGTTTTTTGGACTATTACTTTCTGCCATAACTAATAAATCAACCTTAAATTGATCACAACTTCTAATAATTGCTCCAACATTATGCGGGTCTGTAACTGCATCTAATAGTACAATTGTTTTATTTTTTTTGTGTGCACATATTTTTTCAATTTCGGTATCAAAATCTACAAATTGATTATTTTTTTTTTCGAAACCTGATAGAGCAAGTACAATTCCACGATGATCCCTAGCTGTTGCATCTAGTGATAAAACTAAGCCATCGAGTTGCTCATGCATAACTTTCTCACTATTAAAACCAGCTGATTTGGCTGTAGCAAGAATTTTTTTTACACGAGGCCCTATTTTGCTATAATAGAGTATAAAATTTTGAGTATTGCTTTTTTCTGCAATTGCTTTTTTTAATTGCTCCTCTATAGCATGAAAACCTGTTATAATTGTTTTATTCATTTTATTCCACGTTAAAACGTTTGCCCTAAGAGCCACAACATTTTTTATATTTTTTTTCACTGCCACACGGACAGAGGTCGTTTCTCCCGACTTTTTTTCTGGCACGCACTACTGTTGTAGGAATAAGTTCGCCTGATTCGTACAACCATGTACCCGTTTTTTTACTAAAAAAAGAACGTTCCTTGTGTACCTCGCGCATACCTTTTTTTGTTGTATACGTAGCCGTAAACTCTACAATTCCTTCATCGTCGTTTTCTGTCCCTTTTTCTGTCCGTAAAATTTCTAGACCCTGCCAGGTAGATTCTTCTGCCCATTTACGGGTTTCTGTTTCATCTATATCATTATCTGCGCTTGCAGTATTTGCACACGAGGACATAATAAAATCTATCTCATGTTTTACATAGGAAGAGTAACGAGCACGCATAAGGGCCTGTGCTGTCGGTGCCATTATTTTATTTGTAATAATTGGCTCACAGCATTCTTTATAGTTTTTTTTAGAACCACAAGGGCATAGCTTGTTTTTCATACTTTCTCCGTGTTATTGTTATGATATATCTGATGCACCAGAGGCAACATATTTTTTTAACTGCATAGCCGCTATCTTAGAGTTTGTTACAACTGATGGTCCACCTATACAACCACCTTCACAAGCCATAACTTCTATAAGATTTGGTGAATCTTCTTTATATTCAATTGATCCTTCGTTCATCTTACCATAAATACCAAGTTGGGCCATCCCTTTTTTATTTAACCCATTAACAACAGCAGCTCGTAAAATAGAATTATCTTTTAGCCGTACTTTTACCGCATTAGCAACTCCACCAGTAATAGCAAAATTACGTCCAGAAGCAGTGGGGATTATATTTTCTGGGGTTGGTTCTTGCTTACCAATATCAATCCCCTTTGCTATTAAAAACGCGCCTACTTCTTCTATCGATAATACATAGTCTACTTCGTCATCATCCATCGCTTCACGTCGTTTCGCCAGGCACGGACCTACAAATACCGTTACACAATCAGGATCAGCTTTTTTTGCAAGCCTTGCAGTATAATGCATTGGTGTTTTTGTTTCTGAAACACATTTTAAAAGTGCTGGGACATGTTTTTTAACAGCTCTTACATATGCCGGACAACAAGATGTGGTCATGAGCCTATCACCTGCTTTCATACGTTCTTCAAACTCTACTGCTTCTTTGTCAGCGGTTAAATCTGCACCGACGGCAACTTCCCAAACACGGTCAAACCCGCATTTTTGCAAAGCAGTTTCTAATTGCCCAGGAACCGCTCTAAATTGCGCCGCTATAGACGGAGCATATAATGCATGTATGTTTTTTTTCCCTAACATAATATGTGCAATAACATCTACAAGTTGGCTTTTATCCATCATAGCTCCAAAAGGACAGTTACTCATGCATTTACCGCAAAAAATACACTTATTGTAATCAATCACTTCTTTTCCGTTTTCATCTTTTGTAATCGCACCTACTGGACACGCCTCCTCGCAGGGAACTGGAATTTTTATGATTGCATGAAAGGGACAGTTTTGCAAACAAATACCGCAGTTAATACAAAGACTTTTACTAATATGTGCACGGCCATTTGTAATTTCAATCGCATTTTTTGGGCAGTTTATTTTACATGGGCGCGCTAAACAAGCTTGGCATGCATCGGTAACTAAGTACTGAGTTCTAACGCATGCATTGCAGGCATCGTCTAAAACAGTTAAAATAGGCCAGGTAGGTTCTTTTCGCTTTAAAGCCTCTGCTGCATAAAAAGCTAAGGATTTATGCTCATGGGCTGTTTCAAGCGAAAACCCTAAGCGGGCAATAACTCTTTTTCTAATTATTTCTCTATCATGATGTATACAACATCTAATAGACGAGCTCCCATCTGGAGCAAGCTGACGCGGGATAGAATCAATTTCTTCTATAAGAGTGTTTTTTAGTTGCATTTTTGCCATACGCACTAATATTTCACGTTTTAGATGAGCCGCATGGTTATTTATATTAAGCATTAAGTTTCTCCGTAATTTTTTCTATTATGGTTCCTATTGTCGCCTCAGGAACCAATTCTTTTTCTAATAAAACAAAGGGAGGTTTGCCATTTTCGAAGCTTTTGCACCTATCTAGGCAAGTGACACATTCTATATCTACTTTACCTTTTAGATTTTCGGGCAATTTTTCTTCTAATAAAAGAAGCTCTGAGCCCCCCATAACATAACAGGCTGTACCTGTGCAAATTATCACTTTAATTTTTTTCATAGTCTTCCTCCAAAAACAAGTTAATAATAACTTATGTGCACTTGTTTAAGATATTTTTCTTCTAGCAAACCGGCTATTTTTTTTACTATATTTCGTCTAATTTCCAATTCTACTGGCATATTAGGATCTTGGTGTGCATCATTTATTTTAGTACCGACCATAAAATTTATGCGATCACTATCCAGTAAAATATTTAATATTTTACTTGCTGCATTTGCTCTAATTTCATCTATATTAGCTCGCTTTTCTAATAGTTCTGCTACCGCACCAAGTGTTATAATGCCTTCTGTAATTAACTCTACGCCTTTCATAGATGAAACAGGAGGTATTTTTGGGTCTATGTTTGTTATATCAACCGTAACAGGCCTATTTAATTCACGAGAGATGATATTTGCCGTTGTTCCACCGCAAATAATTTTTATTCCATCAAACAAAGAAAATGCACGAGCAACGTGAATATCCTTTTCTTTATGTAACGGTGGTCCTGTAACAATAAGCAAATCCCGTGGTTTTCTAAAATAAATAACACAACAGCTTATATCATCCTTTGCTTTGTAGACATCGTTTTGCTCTGCTTTTTTTACCACATTGCGAGCCAAATTACGAGCGCTAATGAGTGGGTTTTCACGAACAGTGTTAAGAATATACGTTTGAGCTTCAGGTCCTCCCCATCCAAAAGGATGAGATTTTGTTCCCATGCCAGATTGTGTCACTCCATCTGAAAAAAAAACAAGTCTGTCACCTGGGCGAGCAGTATACTTTGAAAATTGAAGAACAGCATCTTTTTTTGGTCCTGTTGCTTTATTTTTTCGTTGAATTTTTGAAAATTCTTTTATTGGTTCAACAAGGGTTTCTTCTCTAATAAGCACATATGGAGGATTATCGTATTCTATAATACGTACTTCTGCGCTTGGTTCAATATCTACAAGTGTAAACGTTGCATAGCTAATACCACGCTTTTTACAAACTGGCAACGTGTTCATAATAATTTCAGCAGCTCTTTTAATGGGCATATCTGCTTCTACAAAGCTTGTAGCCATTGTAGCTGTAAGCGTAGCAAGCACACTCGCCTTTATACCAGAACCCAAACCATCTGATAAGGTTGTTATTACACGACCATCGGTTTGATTTTTACGAGATAAAAAATTATCCCCATACGCATGTTGCTTATACTTGCATACCTGATAATGCCCTACTTCTATAAACGTTTCAGTTTCATCTGATAATGAAGTGCTCATTCATCATCCTCATCACCGCTAGAAAAGGATTCTATTATAGAATCGAGCATAGACTCTGTTTCAGCTGCATTTTCACCAAGTAAAAAGGCAATTTTTTGTACAACTGACAAGTTTTTGTCGATTACCTTGTGTGCTTGACTTACGATTCTATCTTTTTGAACTTGAGGGGCGGTGATATCGTGAATTACCGAACCGACAACCTCGCCCTTTTCAATTGCAAAAACAGTAACATGATATATTTTTTTTCCTTTGTGAACTTCTCTCTCTATAATATCTGGGCCATTAATAGCAAGAACATCAGTATAAAAGCGATGAAATTCTATTAGTTTTGTTATATCAGCACCCTCTAAACCAGGTTTTGCCTCATACATTTCTACAACATCTCGCCCCATAAGCTTTGCAAAATTATAATTGCATTCTATAACTTGCATTTTACGATCTGCAATTAGTACGCCACTTGGAATTGCCTTAATAAGACTATTTGCTTTTTTTTGAGCTAATTTTCGCATATAAGATATACACATGCTTTTTTCAGCATAGCTGTTTAACATTGCCTTGGCAAAATCTCGGCACGTATCGTATCCACAACAGGAACAGTTTAATTCATCTGCTGTAGTATATTTACCAACAGAACGCAAAGCCCCTTGTATTTGTTCTTCTGTGTACGCAGGTTGAATATGTGCATCGACAGGCAACGTTCCTGTCATATCAGGTTTATTTGTTATAATAGACGCAGGCAAGGCATCTTTTGCAGTTTCAGCATAATCTAATAATTGAACACGCTTATAGGCTGTCGAATTTCCTTTTTTAGTTCCGGGTCCATTTATACAACCACCATGACACGCCAAAAGCTCTATAAAAAGAGGTTCTTTTAATAATTCGGGCTTTAAGCCTGCAAGAGCTTCTGGTATTGAATCTAAACCTGTTACCGTCATAAACAAGGCATCTGGTGTATTGGTATACTTTTTTACAGAAGTAATCATCCCGCCATCTATCGGGTATAAACTACCACCAGCCGCTCTAAAAGGAACAAAACATTCGCTTTGATTAGCAGTCTCTTCTCCAATTGTTTCAGGTGTGATACGTTCTCTTTCTAGCCAATCATGTAGGTCATTAAATGTTAAGGCAATATCTATTATATTCCACACATCCGATTCACGTTTTTTAGCTATACATGGGCCAATAAAAATAATACCAATATCACTACCATATTTTTTATGTAAAAATCGAGCATGGGCAAGCAACGGAGAGGAGCGATCAGTTATATACTTTGCATAATAGGGGAATAATTGCTTTATATACTCTACCGTGCTAGGACACGCAGACGATAAAAACAGCTTTTGTTCGTTTTTTGCAGAAGACGCTGCTTTTAAATCATCTGCTACTTGAGATGAAACAAGATCTGCACCAATGGCCGTCTCGCTTATAGCATAAAACCCAAGTTTTTTTAATGCCGCACATAATTGAGCAGGAGTAAACTCCGAAAACTCTGAGACAAAGGAGGGCGCAAGGGAGACAAAGGTTTTTTTTTGTTTTATTATTTGTTTTGCCCGAGCCACATCGTCTCTAATTTTTTTTGCATGGGCTGGACAATGAACTACACAGCGCCCACACATAACACAGAGCTCGGGCACTATTATTGCATGAGCATTTTCTACACGTATTGCTTTAGCAGGACAATTACGTAAACATTTATAACAATCTTGACATTCTGTTAACTCGGTATAAATGGGGGATATATAATTCATGACTCAAGCCCCAGCTCTTGGAGCAATACATCTTCTATGTTTTCTGGAGAAATCGCAGAAAATAATGTATCGTTAATTTTTATATTAGGACCCTTTTTACAATGACCAGTACAGAGACTACCACGAACAACAACAGTATCTTTTAAATTATGCTTTTTAATACATTCGTTAACAATTTCTGCATTTTGATAATTCCCCTTACTATAGCAAGAACTGCCCATACATACGGTGATTGTTGTCATTCTGAACCTCGTTGTATTGTATAAATATTTATCGATTATGTCAATCTTTGCTTTTTTTCCTACAAAGGCATGTACATATAATACTACAAAACATAAAAAATAACTAATTGTTTAGATTAGAAAAAGACACGATACAATTTTCACACGTGTTTTATACAAGGATTGATTAGAAATTAACCACTAATACGTATATAATAGCTGATTTGTATAATCTAT
>DASRMY010000306.1:0-2695 GCA_035647695.1 Treponemataceae bacterium
AAATTATTAAGGATAGTGTTCTTCATGCTGATTTTCATGTAATAAATGAAAAAAATAAGCTTAGAACACCTATTAGAGTAGGTACTACAGGAAGTCCAAAGGGTATTCGTGACGGTGGTGTATTTGTTAAGGGTATTGAAACTGTTATGATTGAGTGTTTTCCTAAAGATTTGCCAGAGCGTATTGTTGCTGACATTTCTAATCTTGAATTGCAGGATCAAATTTTAGTAAAAGATCTTCATTTTGGAAAAGGTGTTGAAGTTCTCACAGACCCAGAAGAAGTTATCGGAACTGTGAGGTTTATAAAAGAAGAGATTGAAGAAGAAGAAGTAGATACAGAAATAGAAACTGATGAAGAAACTGATGGAGAAACTGATGAAGAAGCAGATGCGGCTACTGCCGAATAGGTAGTTTGTGAGATCTATCAATGAGAAAAAAACTCCCGAAAGGGGGTTTTTTTCATATAGATTTGAAAAGCAGCTCGAAATAGCTTTTCAAAATTGTGGAATTAAGTCCAACAGCACACTTTTGTTAGCTGTTTCAGGTGGCCTTGATTCTATGGTTATGGCAAAGGCTATATTAAATGTTAATTCGTTAAAACATAATAACCGTATCTATGCAGTTACAGTAAATCATAATCTAAGAGATAAAGACGAAAGTAAAAAAGATGCACAATTCGTTTTTGATTATTGTCGCAATGTTTTAAATATATCTTGTATTATACAAACCATTCCTCCAGGACATATACAAGCTCTTGCAAAACAACGAGGTAAAGGTATTGAAGAAGCTGCTCGGTATGAGCGGTATCGTTTGTTTTTAGCTGCGAGTCAAGAAAAAAACAGTAAAAACCTAAAAGTTCTTACCGCTCATACACGGGACGATGTTATAGAAACTCTTTTAATGAGATTTTTACAAGGTAGCGCAGCTTCAGGTCCTCAGGCTGTTAGAGAGGAATTTTCTGTTTCCTACTGTAAGCCGCTACTTGATTTTTCACGTACTGAAATAGAAAAATATGCAATAGAAAATGACATTCCCTTTAGAGAAGATATAACTAATACACAAACTGTATATTTACGAAATAACATGCGGCATAAGCTTGTCCCCTTTTTAAATGAACTATATCCTGGTTGGGATAAGGCAGTTTTAAAGGGCGATGAAAAACACAAGCACATGCTCAATGTGATTAAAAAAAGCGCAAGTACTCTAAATTGGCACTCCATTAAAGATACTGTTTCTAAATCTGTTGAGGTTTATGCATGTTTTAGCACATTTAAAAATGCTCAAATAGCGGTACGGGTTCAAATGCTATATAATGGGCTTGATCTTCTTGCTTGTGGTAAACGTGTTGCGTATCAGCAACTTAATCTTGCTGCAAAAAATGTAGATACCATTAAACCATTACATGATAACCAAATTCTTTCATCAGCTAATGGTATTGAAATAGCTTATAAAGATAATGCAATTTATATAAAAAACAATGGTGATGTAATTACAGAAAATGGTTTGTTTGTTATAATTAAAAAACAGGGCGTCTATGAACTAGAAGATGGTACATTACTTGTTGATAATGTGCAGAAAAACAGCGTTTGTACCGAAGAGAGAGATGTTGAGTGGATTGGTAAATATACCTTGCCCTTCAGTATTAGAAGAATTAGGTCGAAAAAAAAACCTGCAAAAACAACGGTTGAAAACCTTGATGCTAAAACTAATAAAAAAAAGGTTTGCCTTCGCTTTATAAGGACTACTACTAATGAATGAAAATAAACAATTTCCAAAATCACCCTTAGGAAAGGACCCTCGCTCAAGTGGCCGACTAGGGATGGTTTTTTTTATAGTAACACTAATAGCTTTTGCAGTTTATTTTGTGTTTAATAAGCAAACTACTGTACCTGAAATATCATATTCTGAATTTATTACTTCGGTCAAAAATGATACCGTGGTAGAAATTCAGATTGTAGATAATACTATCATTCAAGGGCTAATTGTTTCTTCAACAGGAAGTAACACATGGTTTGAAACAATTATACCTTATAATGATAATTCTCTTATGTCTCTTTTAGAAAAGCATAATGTTACCATTAAGGGTGCAAAGTCTTCGCCTGGTCTTTTAGCTATTCTTACAAGTTTTTTACCCTGGATTATTTTGTTTTTATTCGTTTTTAGTATAATGCGGCAAAACAGAATTCAAAACACTAAGGGACTTCAGTTTGGTAAAAGTCGTGCACATCTTTTTGACAATAAAAAAACAAAAAAAATTACCTTTGATGATGTTGCTGGTCAAAAAGAGGCAAAAGAAGAATTAGAGGAAATTGTAGATTTTTTAAAAAAACCTAGTAAGTTTGAAAAAATGGGAGCTAAAATTCCTACTGGTGTTCTTTTGGTTGGTCCTCCTGGTACTGGTAAAACGTTGCTTGCACGTGCTGTAGCGGGTGAAGCAAGTGTTTCTTTTTTAAATATATCAGGCTCAGATTTTGTCGAAATGTTTGTTGGTGTCGGTGCTAGTCGAGTACGAGATTTGTTTGAACAAGGGCGAAAAATTGCTCCTGCTATAATTTTTATAGATGAGTTAGATGCTGTTGGTCGGGCTCGTGGAGCAGGTTTTGGTGGTGGTCATGATGAACGAGAACAAACCCTTAATCAAATGCTTGTCGAGATGGACGGGTTTGAAACAAAAGATGGGGTAATAGTTCTTGCT
>DASRMY010000307.1:0-9471 GCA_035647695.1 Treponemataceae bacterium
ATATCATACCCACTTAAGGTTGTAAAAACACATTCGAGAAATAAAATAGATAATTGCAAAGGTAAATATGTAGGAATAAACAGTAATATAAAACATAAAAAGGCACATAAACCATTCACAAAAGTAATGACGAAAGCTTCGTAGGGGATTATAGATCCAAAATCAACACCACAAATCAAATTCATAGCAGTAGAGGCAGCTAAGGCAAAAAACGCACACAAAGCAACAACTCTACTTGGTATAAAGAATTTATTCTTTTCTTTCTTATTCATTAGTTTATTGTATCCCATATTAATGCATCTAGCAACAAAGAAGCCTCTAGAAAGGCAGTCTAGCACCGGGTGGGTAAAAAACTTTTAGATATCGTACACTTCCAGGAGGAAGACTATGTCTTCCTCCTGTGCCTAGTTGGCTTCGCCAACCAGGCACATCCAGGTTGCTTCGGCCGCGACTGTATCGCCAACGTAAGTCTTACCAGATTGTTTAATCATGTTAGGTGATATGCGAAGATTAGTAATTTCTATGCGCACTGTATCATTTGGTACAACTTGCTGTCTAAACTTAACCTTATCAACCGTTCCTAGAAAAAACAAAGAACCTGGAGAAAATGCTTTTTGGTATGATAGTGCTGCCCCTCCTGCCTGCGCCATAGTTTCAACAAGTATAACACCTGGCACAACTGGATATTGGGGAAAATGTCCTTTAAAAAAGAATTCGTCTTCGCTAAAGGTATACTCACAAACACTACCTTCGTTGTCACAAGAAATTATTTTATCTACAAATAAAAAAGGATTTCTATGTGGTAATAAATTTTTTATATCTTTTTTTTCTGGCATTACTCTGCTACCTTTTTAAAAATTACTACTGCATTATGCCCACCAAATCCAAGAGAACCTGATGCTGCATAATTTATTTTACCTGTATAACCTTTGTTCGGAACATAATCTAAATCACAACCAGCCTCAATATCTGGTTCTGTTAAATTTATTGTTGGTGGATAAAACCCTTCTGTTATTGCTTTTATCGTTATACAAGCTTCTACAGCTCCGGCGGCTCCAAGCATATGACCAAGCATTGATTTACTTGATGAAATTTTCATATTATATGCATGTTTCCCAAAAGCAGTTTTAATCATTGACGTTTCTGCAGGATCATTTATTTTTGTTGATGTGCCATGCGCATTATAGTATTGTATATCTTCTGGTTTTAGACCTGCATCTTCAAGCGCATTGGTCATTGCTAGCGCACCACCTTTCCCAGAAGGATCAGGACTTGTAAGATGGTATGCATCTGATGAACCGCCATAACCAGCAAATTCTGCATAGATACGCGCTCCACGAGCTTTAGCATGTTCATATTCTTCTAGCACAAGCATTCCACCACCTTCAGACATTACAAAGCCTCCGCGTTTTTTATCAAAGGGGCAACTTGATGCCTCAGGATTATCATTATAATCTGCCGAAAGTGCTTGTAAAACAGAAAAGCACCCAATGCCAAATCCAGTAACAGCACCTTCAGCACCACCAGCTATGCAAACATTTGTACGGCCAGAACGAAGCATATCAAGAGCGGTGCCTAAGGCATCGGTTCCAGATGCACATGCTGTTACCATTGTCCATGATGGGCCGTGAATATTATACTTCATGGTTATATTAGCAGCCGCCTCATTAGCAATAAGCTTTGGAACTGTCATTGGAGGAATTCGGTCTGCACCACTATCAAAATATTTTTTAAAGGATTCTTCAAATATTTCAAAACCACCAATTCCATTCCCAATCACAACCCCAGCCTTTTTACCATCTAAATTTTCTTTTGTAAAACCAGCATCATCCATAGCCATAACTGCTGCAGCAACTGCAAACTTGGTAAAATCAGCCATTTTACGGCTCTCTTTTCGGTCAAAATATTTTGAACTATCAAAGTTTTTAATCTCACCAGCTACCTGTACTTTATAGTCTGATGCATCAAATTTAGTAATTTTTCCTATTCCGCTACGGCCTTCTTTTATTCCCTGCCATGTATCTTCCAGTGTATTCCCAATGGGGGTAACGGCTCCCATACCTGTTACTACAATTCTGCGCATTTTATTCTCCTAATTCAGTTTCTAAAATTTCTTTGTATCTCATCATTTAATTGTTTTCAAACTCGTCAACGTAATGTGCTTGCCCTGCAAAGCGCCATGTCGTCTACGCACCCATACCACCATCAACTCCAATAACTTGTGCAGTTATATATGTTGATAAGTCACTTCCAAGAAAAATACAGGTATTTGCAACATCTTCAACGGTTCCTGCTCGCTTTGCAGGAATGTTTTCCAACCATGTCTTTTTTGCCTCTTCACTTACAGCTGCTGTCATTTCAGTTTCAATAAAGCCAGGAGCAATTGCATTTACACGAACTCCTCGCCCAGCGGTTTCCTTAGCCAAGCTCTTAGTATAGGCAATAAGGCCACCTTTACTTGCAGCATAATTTACCTGACCACCCTGACCATGAATTCCAACGATACTAGCCATATTAATAATTGAACCATAACGTTTTCTAATCATATCACTAGAAATTATTTGTGTAACAATAAACGCAGAAGTTAGATTAATAGATAAAACATCATTCCAATCTTTCAATTTCATTCGAAATGATAAACCATCGCGTGTAATACCTGCATTATTTACTAAAATGTCAAATCCACCAGATTCCTTTAAAGCATTTTGAACAACTACTTTTAACTGTTCAACATCTGAAACATCAACGTGAATTTCATGATATGCAACACCTTTTTCTTTTGCAAATTTTTCCATTTCAGGCTTTCCGGGGCTCTCTTTTGTACATATACCCCATACTTCACAACCTTCTTCTATAAATCGCTTTGTAATCCCTTTTCCAATTCCTCGTGATGAACCGGTTACTAATGCTTTTTTGTTTGTTAATACCATTATTTACTCCTTAATTGACACTCTGTATAGATAAGACAATGGTTTGCATTTCAGAAAATGCCGAAGAGCGTGCAAATCTCGCAAAGCTGCTATTTTTTTGTCAGAGCACGGAAATATGATCCCATGTTCCAGCAAGCTTGCATTCCCAACCTGAACTAGTACCATCATCATTCTTTGTATAATTAAAACCACTATCACGCCAAAATCCAAAAAGAACTTTTCCTGCCCCACACTCAACTACCTGCCATTCATTGCCAGATTTACTCATAGTGTCTGCAAGTACTTTTTCTACGTCTGTCCATAAAAGCGAATGCGTTAAATGTAAAAGGGCATTTTGCTTTGCTTCTTGACCACTACTTACTAATTTTCCTGTTACATTTGCAAACAAAGGAATTTTAGGATTATGAAATTCGACCTGTTCAAGAATTTTTCTAAACTCTTCAGATGCAGAACTCATAAGAGGAGAGTGAAAAGGGCCCGCAACCGCTAATGTAATATAACGCTTTGCGCCAGCTTCTTTCATTAACGTTTCTCCGAGACGTATACCTTCATATGTTCCAGAAACAACTGTTTGTTTTGGACTATTCAAATTAGCAGCAAACAACAAACCTTTTTCACTTAAAGGTTTACAAATTTCAACAACTTTTTCAGGAGAAAGGCCTATAACTGCTGCCATTCCCGGTGCAGCACCAGCGTTATTAGAAGCTATTTCTTCACAGCATTTTTGCATAACATTACCACGCTGCTGAACAACTTTTACCATTGTTTCAAAATCTAAAACCCCTGCGGTATAAAGTGCTGGAAATTCACCCAAACTAAAACCAGCAACAGCAGATGGTTCAATACCCTTCTCTTTTAATGCAGCAACGATTGCAAGAGACATTGTAGAAATTGCGATTTGGCTTTTATCACTACGCGATAATATTTTTTCTTCTGTATCCCATAATAAAGCAGGAATATCTTCACCTGTAATTTTTGATACCTTATTGACTATATTTCGAGCAGCAACTGAATTATCACATATATCCTTTGCCATTCCTTTAAATTGTGAACCTTGCCCTGAAAACAAATACGCATATTTCATAACTTCCCCATTATTCTATTAGATTTTTTCTTTTTACAATGACACTTACTACTTTTTTGTCATTGTAAATAATAATAACAGAATCACAAAAAATGTCAAGTTGTTTGTCCTTTTGAACACTTCTTTTTTGGCAAAGTTGCATAAAAAAGCCGGACATGTTGTCCGGCTTTAATTAGCACGTCTAGTTGTTCGTATTAATCAATCTTAGGTAATGATGCATACTTTCCAATTACCGCAGAGGCGTATGGTGGCAATGTTATTGAATTCTCTATGAGAATAACGTTTCCATTACCGCTAAAAACAAGGTCTTTTGCTTCTAATTGATTAAGAGCTTCTGTTGGAATTTCAGTTGTTATTTCTTTGTTTGAAACATTATGAATAACAAAGGCTGTATCTCCAGACGCTAATTCTGGGTTTACAACTCCAGCTTCGACTGTATCAGACATCATCCAACTAACTAATTCTGATTCACCTGTCCATAGTGGACTCATACGACCTCTATACAGAGCTGGATACGCAGTTTTTAATCGAATAATTCGTTTATAATATTCGACAATTGAAGTTTTATCTTTTTCTTGTGATTTTAAAGACTCTGTGTTTTTATTAAATCTATCTTCTTTACCATAGGCACTTGTATACCAGTTTGGTGTAGTCTTAACACTGTCGTCCCATAAAAATGGCGTACGTAAGTCTTGATCGGGTTTAGCTCCTTTCATTCCTATCTCTTCACCATAGTATATAAAAGGAACGCCCTCTGTTGTCATATAAATTGCAGCAGCGCATTTCATTTGATTTTTTTGTTTTTCTTCATCTGGAATATTTAAATCTGACATAAAACGTGCTTGATCATGATTTGATAAAAAAGGTGCATCTATGTAGGTAGGATTAATTTCTCTATACATTTCATATGCATTTTCCATCCTATTAGCTATACCGTTTTGACCGCTTCGACCTGCTTTTAAGGAGTTAGCTATTTGTTTGCCTATATCAAAATGAAAAACAGATTGTAATCCCTTTAAGTATTCTGCACGTACAGAGGTTGACTCCCAACACTCTCCAACAGACCACGCATTTTCATCTACGTTTTTTATTTCATTACTTATGTAGCTCCACCAATCTGTACTAGCGGGCATAGTTGTTTCTCCTGGACTTAATTCAACAGGATTAAAAACATGTGATACAGCATCAAATCTAAAACCGCGGACTCCCTTATCGAGCCAAAACTTGCACACGTTAGAAAATTCTTTTCTTACTTCCTCATTAGCTAAATTAAAATCAGGCATAGATGAGTCAAACACACCTGCATAATACCATCCATTACCATAATAGCGCCATGCACTATGTCCCCAAATAGAACGATTAACATCACTGTCAGGGTCATCTTGATGAGCCCAACGATACCAATCTCGATGAGGATCATCTGGATCCATTGATGCTACAAACCACGGATTATTTACGGACGAATGATTACACGTAATATCTAGAATAATTGAAATTCCACGTTCGTTCGCAGCAGCAACTAATGCTTCAAAATCTTCCATGGTTCCATATTCAGGATTTATAGAATAATAATCTTTAACATCATACCCATGGTATGTTCCTGTTTCATAAATAGGCATTAGCCAAATACCTGTTACACCAAGATCATCAGTTGTAGTATCGTCCCCATCATTTAGATAATCTAAATTTTCAATAACTCCCTGTAAATCACCGATACCATCTCCATCCGAATCAGCAAAAGAGCGAACAAAAAGACAATAGTACACACCCTCTGAGTTTTTAATTGCAGTTCGTTCAATAGGAGCAAGTTCTCTTGACGCTTTAACAGGATCAATAGATGCGGAAACACAGCTGGTTAAAAAAGCAACACAAACAAGAGCAACAGCAATAACACTACCTTTTAGGTTTTTCATAAGACCTCCAAATAATTATTGTATATACAAAATTACAGCCGAAAGAGGATCTACATCCACAAGCGGTGCATTATGTTTACGATCATAAGATGTATGTATAAAAACGCCAGCTGTTTCACTATGCCCATTTTTATCAAAAACAACCTTGATATCCTTAGCATCGCCTATCTTAACAATTTCTGATGACTGAGATACTGGTATTGCAAGTGTAAACCTTTGTCTTTTTTTAGACGCATTAACCAGGACAATAAAAAATCCTTTTTTTTGTTCTGGTTTATCAAATTCTTGTATCAGATACCCTAATACAAGTCCATTTTTTGGTAAATTTGCAAGCAGCTGTCCGTCTGAAACTGCAAAACCTGTCAAAGACTCGGCTGAGCGAAATTCGGCATGTTGCTTTCTAAAATTACAAAGACTTTTTGTATATTCTACTAGCTGTGCATACGAACTATCTAACTTCCAAACAAAGTTGTTTATATTATCACTTGAATCATAACTATTGCGAACAAAGCGACCTATGCTTTCTTCTTGCCAGCCACAAATGTTTGGTTTTGTACGACCACATTCTTGCCCTGCATGTAAAAATGCAACTCCTCTACTTGTTAGTACAAAAAAATTACCAAGCTTTATACGTGAAATAATCTCTGCTTTTTCTTTTGGATTACTATCTGCTAAACGACAATTGTGGGAAATAGAATCGTGCAATGTCAAACCATCATGACATGAAACATAATTAACAACATTGTCCGCACAGCGTGATTTAAAATATTCTTGAGGATCACCCATGCAATTTCTAAATAATAGTTGAAGATTCTTTTTTTGACCTGTTATAAACCCTTGCCCTTCCTCAGACATACCGCCTGCTTTTAATATGTCACGAAATTCGTCGCTAAAAACAGAAACACCAGTCGTTGTGCTCATTTTTGCTTGATCCATACCCTCTGTTCCTGCTGGGCCATTATACATTCTCCAACCCTCACCAATAAAAAGAGTATGTGGATTAATTGCACGACAACGAGCAAGACTGTCTATAACAACAGAATATTCCATGAGTCCCATTAAATCAAAACGAAAACCATCTACCTTATATTCCCGTGTCCAAAACTCAAGTGAATCAGCTATAAGTCGTTTCATCATTGGTTTTTCAGATGCAGTATCATTACCACAACCTGAATTATTTTTTAATGTCCCATCTTCATTAGTTCTAAAATAGTATCCTGGCACAATTGTATCTAAAAAAGTAGTTGTCGCCATATGGTTGTACACAACATCTAAAATGACACCAAGCCCAACTGCATGACAAGCATCTATAAGTTCTCGTAATTCGCGTACACGAGCATAACCATCAGCAGGATTAGATGCATACCAGCCCTCAGGAGAAAAATAAGAATGAGGATCATATCCCCAATTGTAGTTGTTGCCACGAACAGTTCCATCACTTTCATATTGCTGACTTAATTCATCAGTAAAATAAAAGTTTAATACAGGTAAAAGTTGAATATGCGTTACACCGAGAGAAAGAATATAGGGTATCTTTTCTATAAAGGCAGAATATGTTCCGCGTGTTTTTGTTTGTGCATCGGTAGATGATGTAAAATCTCTAACAGATACCTCGTATATAATTACATCTACAGAGCGTGCCAATGGTATAAAATCACTAGAAACAAGAGAACCTCCTGCTTTTTTTGATTTCATGTCAATAATAACACCGCGTCCCGCACTTCCGTCATTTCTATATGCAACCATACTTTTAGCATAGGGATCTAAACAACTATGAACGCCACGAACTGTACGAACCGTGTAATCATAGGCATAGTTTTCAGAATCAACCTCATTAAAACGTACAGACCATATTCCATTAGAACGATTATACTCAGCAGGAATCGAAAAACTAGCAGTAGAATCTGAATGTTGTTTATACAAATTTACTTGTACATCAAAAGCAGTTGGAGCCCATAAAGAAAAATGCACTGTTTTATCTGCGCGATTATAAAAAGCTCCTAACTGTTCATCAGCTGAAGGCATTGGAAGATTATACATATATTCTCCGAATTTAATTAAATGTCATTGTATCTAGCTGTTTTATCATAACGCTTGTATTTTATAATACGGGCTAACAGAAACTTTGTCAAATCTATATACGGTTAGCAAAATTGCTTGGTTACCAAAATTGCTTTTATATGGCCTCTAGTGCTTGTTTTGCATCAGCCATAATATCTTCGATGTTTTCAAGCCCACAGCTAAAACGAACCATTCCACCGTCAATTCCACATGCAACAAGTTGTTCATCTGTAAGTTGTCTATGCGTTGCACTTGCAGGATGTAAAACAGAAGTACGAATATCGGCAACATGCACTTCACCGCGTGCTAATTTTAGGGCATCCATAAAACGGATAGCAGCATCGCGGCCACCCTTTATACTAATTGACACAACACCACAACAGCCATGAGGCAAATATTTTTGTGCACGCTCATAACTAGAATCATCCTCTAATCCAGGAAACGCAACAGAATCAATTTTATTGCTCTTTTTAAAGAACTTTGCCATAGCTCGGCCATTTTCATTATACCGAGGCATTCGGACTGCAAGTGTTTCTAATCCAAGATTTAACAAGAAAGCTGAATGAGCCGCTGGATAACAGCCAAAATCACGCATAAGTTGCATACGAGCTTTTATAATATAGGCTGATTTTCCAAAAGCTTCTGTATATACAATACCATGATAGCTTTCGTCTGGGGTGGTAAAATCCCTAAATTTATCTGATACTGTCCAGTCAAAACTACCAGAATCAACAATTACACCACCACATTGAACAGCATGCCCGTCCATGTATTTTGATGTTGAATGAACAACAATATCAGCTCCCCATTCAAAGGGACGGCAAAAAATAGGTGTTGCAAAAGTATTATCAATTATTAACGGCACATTATGTGCATAGGCAATTTTAGCCAGTTTTTCAATATCACATACTTTTAAGGCTGGATTAGCAATAGTCTCACCAAACAAGGCCTTTGTGTTTGGTTTAAAAGACTTTGAAATTTCTTCCTCACTAGCATCTTCATCTATCCAAATACACTCAATGCCAAGTTTTTTAAGCCTTACCTCAAAAAGATTTACGGTGCCACCATATATTGCACTAGTAGAAATAAAACTATCGCCTGCTGAACAAATATTTAAAATTGATAGTAATGTTGCAGCTTGTCCGCTCGATGTAAGCATAGCACCTACACCACCTTCAAGCGCTGCTATTTTTTTTTCTACCGCATCACATGTAGGATTAGCAAATCTTGAATACACATATTCGGTCGGCATATTAAATAAGTCTGCAACATGCGCACAGGAGTCAAAAACATACGTTGTACTTTGAACAATGGGCATTACGCCTGGCTCGCCATTTTTTGGACTGTATCCTGCATGTAAACATTTGCTTTCAATTTTCATAGCTTTTCCTTTCTCAATCATATACTTACTCTTCAATTTGTTGACGTAAACTATTATATCGTAAAAGCACCTGCATGTTAATATATATAGAATATGCTATAT
>DASRMY010000308.1:0-6668 GCA_035647695.1 Treponemataceae bacterium
TTGAACTTAAAAAATTTGATAAAAACAACAAAGATTTTTTTACTTCAAAAAAGATTTTTTATCGGGCCATGGCTTTTTTTCATTGCCGCATGGATTTTTTTATACAAATTTTAGACGTTGTTGTTATTGGCGTTGGCGGGTGGTTTATCATGCACAGCTCTATGACAATTACTGACCTGCTTACCGCCACGCTGTACATTGCAGCTTTTAGACAACCTATTAGACGGCTTATGAATTTTGTTGAGCAATATACAACCGGCATGGCAGGCTTTGAACGCTTTTTAGAAATTATGAACCATGACGAACAAACACCAGTAAACCCTGATGCGATTGATATACATTCAGCACGAGGCCATATAATCTATGAAAATGTGGCATTTGCTTATAATAATGGGATTACAATCTTAGACAATATTAACCTAACAATACAACCAGGACAAACAGTGGCATTTGTGGGTCCTTCTGGAGGCGGAAAAACAACATTCTGCAACCTACTACCACGGTTTTACAATTTACGTAGTGGTACAATTACACTCGATGGGCGAGATACAAAAAATATAACAGTACAATCTCTACGAAAACAAATAGGCATAGTTCAACAAGACGTATTTATGTTTGCAGGCACCATAAAAGAAAACATTGCCTACGGGCGAATAGACGCAAACGACAAGCACATAATAGAAGCTGCTAAAAAAGCCGAAATACATCAAGATATTATGGCCATGCCAAACGGCTATGACACAATTATAGGAGAACGCGGTGTAAAACTGAGCGGAGGCCAAAAACAAAGAGTTTCTATAGCCCGAATCTTTTTGAAAAACCCACCAATACTCATACTAGATGAGGCAACATCTGCATTAGATAGTGCAACCGAAATTAAAATACAAAAATCGTTTGAAAAACTTGCACAAGGGCGCACATCAATGATTATAGCACATCGCCTTTCAACCATTAAAAATGCTGACATAATAGTTGTTATAGATAATAAGGGAATTGAAGAAGTAGGCACACATTCTGAATTACTTGCACAAAACGGCATATATACATCACTCTACAACGCACAATTTGCCTACTATAATGACTCAGAAGCTTGTCAGGTAAACTAAAACAAGGGGCTGCCATTTTTTTTATACTGCCCCCCTTGTTAAAAAAATGTTTTAGCCTACATTTTTATGTACCATGAAACGAATAGTACAATTGCGCCAAGCACAATACGATACCAACCAAAGGCAGTAAAATCATGTTTTTTTATAAAATTCATTAAAAATTTAATTGCAAATATGGACACTGCAAAGGCAACAACCATACCAACAACGAGCGTAAGCAATTCTACTGACGTAAAGCTAATCCCAAATTTAACTAGCTTTAACAGACTTGCTCCGAGCATAGTAGGAACCGCCAAAAAGAAAGTGAACTCAGCAGCAGCAATTCGGGAAGCGCCTAATAGTAAACCTCCAATAATAGTAGCTCCAGAACGAGAGGTACCAGGAACCATAGCTAAAACTTGAAACAAACCTATGAATAAGCCTGTTTTCCAACCAATATCGTCCATTGTCTTAAACAATGGAGTACGGTTTTTATTCCAACGCTCAATAATAATAAACAAAACACCATAAAAAATAAGCATAATTGCTATGACATTAGGTGTGTACAAATGCTCCTCTAACCACTCATCTAAAAGCAAACCAAAAACAATACTTGGAATAAGTGCTACAAGAATTTTAAGCCACATAGTAATTATGTCCATTTTTACAAAAGGTTTTTTATCTTTTATACCAACGGGCCACATACGAGACCAGTACATACAAACAACAGCAAGAATTGCACCAAACTGAATAACAACAAAAAACATTTCCTTAAATTCAGGAGTCATTTTTAATGGCATAACGGCATCTACAAGCAACATATGCCCAGTACTACTAATAGGCAACCATTCGGTAATACCTTCAACAATACCTAAAACAATTACTTTTAACATCTCTAACATGGGCAGTATTTTACTTTATTTTTTATGTTTTGTCTCTAGCTTTTTTACATAGACTTTAGTGAGTTTATCACTGGACTAGAAAAGGTGTTTTTATTAGAGTATGCTTAAGCTTAGGCTAACAAACAACAGGAGATTACAATGGCAGATAAAGATTTAGAAACAAGAGTAAAAGATGCTCTTAACGATGTACGCCCATCACTGCAAGCGGATGGAGGCGACTTAGAATTTGTATCACTTGAAGAAGACGGAACAGTAAAGGTACGTCTGAAAGGTGCTTGTGGCTCATGCCCAATAGCAACAATGACATTAAAAGATGGTGTGGAACGCTACTTAAAAGAAAACATACCAGAAGTAAAAGAAGTCATCAGAGCCAAATAAGGTATGTCAACGACAATCAGACAACACCTTTTTTTACCAATAACATCTTCAGATTTGCAAAAACGTGGAATTAGTCAACTTGACTTTGTTTTTGTATCTGGAGATGCTTATGTTGACCATCCTTCCTTTGCAGCGGCCCTATTAAGCCGACACCTAGAAGCTCATGGATACACCGTCGGTATTATAGCACAACCCAATTATAACGACATTGAACAATTCAAAGTTTTAGGCCGGCCCCGCCTTGCATTTTTAGTAAGCGCAGGTGCTATGGACTCAATGGTATCTAATTACACTGCAAACAATAAACCACGCTCATCAGATGCCTACGCACATGGCGGCGAGGCTGGAAATCGGCCAGACCGAGCCCTAATTACCTATACTTCAAAAATTAAACAAGCCTACAAGGGCATTCCTGTTTTAATTGGTGGCATAGAAGCCAGTATGCGCCGACTGGCACATTACGATTTATGGAGTGATATTGTACGCCGTTCAATTTTACTCGATAGCAAAGCAGACTTGCTTATATACGGTATGGGTGAGCACTCAATTTTAGAAGCAGCACAAAAACTTGAACACGGCAAAGAATTAAAAGGCATTAGGGGAACCTGTTGGCGCACCGGAAAAAAACCGATGTACCAACATACAGTAAAAACGAAATTGGAAACATAAAAGACCCAATTTTTTTACCAAGCTACCAAGAAGTTAGCGCCCGTGTCCCGCAATCAAACACACCAACAAAAGAAGGTAAAAAGGCATTTGCCAAATCTTTTAACCTACAACAAGCAAACACTGACGCAATGAGTGCTCACATACTCATAGAACAATCTGAAACACGTTATGTGATACAAGAACCCCCAGCGTTTCCTTTAAGCACAAAAGAATTTGATGCGGTAATGGAATTACCCTATACGCGCAGATGGCACCCCATATACGACAAACCGGCGTCAAACGGCACAACAGGCGTACCAGCATTAAAAGAAGTCCTTTTTTCGCTCGTAAGCAATAGAGGTTGTTTTGGCGCATGTAGTTTTTGCGCAATCACCTTTCATCAAGGCCGGCGCATACAAGCCAGAAGCCATGAATCACTCATACGTGAAGCAAAACAATTAACCGCACATTCTGATTTTAAAGGATACATACACGATGTCGGTGGGCCAACAGCAAATTTTAGGCAAGACGCATGCGAGAAACAAATAAAAATGGGAGCATGTACCGACAAAGACTGTTTAGGCACTCATCCGTGCCCACATGTAAGAGTTGATCACAGCGATTATATAGAACTTTTGCGCAAATTGAGAAATATACCTGGTGTAAAAAAAGTGTTTATACGCTCAGGCATACGTTTTGACTATGTCATGCTCGACAAAAACAAAACCTTTTTAGAAGAACTTTGCAAATATCATATCTCAGGCCAGTTAAAAGTAGCCCCCGAACACGCAAGTGACACAGTTTTAAACTATATGCGAAAAAGCACACATGCAACATACACAGCATTTTCAGCCGAATATGCAAGAACAAATAAAAAGCTAAACATGAAACAATATCTCATCCCCTATTATATCGCCTCACATCCAGGCTCAACCCTAGATGACGCAATAGAACTTGCTCTATATTTAAAAAAAACACATTTTATCCCAGATCAGGTACAAGATTTTTATGCCACGCCCGGAAGCCTCTCTACCGCCATGTATTATAGCGAATTAGACCCACGCACAATGCAACCACTCTATGTTGCAAAAGGCAGCCGGCAGAGACGATTACAACGGGCACTAGCACAGTTTAATCGGCCAGAAAACAAAAAACTGGTCAAAGAAGCCCTTATAGAAACAGGACGGCAAGATTTAATTAAAATATTGACCTAATTAATGATAAAAATGAATACTTTTTTCCAAATTCTTGTTTTTAATTGACGGATTGGCATATTTAAAGTATCTTAAACGGACGCTGTGCATGCGTGCTCGGCGAATATACCCGAGGAGCTTGCACATGAAAATTGCAAATAATACGATTGTTACAATTGAATACACATTAAAAAACAAAGAAGGAACTGTTTTAGACAGCTCTGAAGGCAAAATGCCTTTAGAATATATGCACGGCCAAGGAATGCTTATACCAGGACTCGAAAAAGAATTAGAAGACAAAAAAGCAGGTGAAAAACTTGCCGTCACAGTTGCCCCGGAAAACGCATATGGCGAATATTCTGAAAAAATGGTTTTTGATGTTCCAAAATCACAATTTGATGAAAACGCAAAAATAGAAGCAGGAATGAAATTTGAAGCTGGTGGAGCTGAAGGCACACAAATTGTTACCGTTAAAAAAGTTTTAGACGACGCAGTAACAATCGATGCAAACCATGAACTAGCTGGCCAAACACTTTTTTTCGATGTAGAAATTAAAACAGTACGAGAGGCAACAAAAAAAGAAATAGACATGCTCAACAACACCACAGAAAACGATTGCACCAGCTGCTGCGACACCTGCCCAAGCGACTGCTAAATAATTGCTTTGTCTATAATAACATCTAAAGACACAAAGCGTCCAAAATTTTTTGGGCGTTTTTTTCTTTCCCATCATCATTTAAGCTAACTCTAGCATCAGCAATTTTTTCATATGTAGCAGCCCGTTCAGTGTAAAAAGGATGGAAAACAGCACATACCTCATCAAATGATTCATTACCAAAATCACTCTTTATTTTTTCACCAATATACGGAGGATACGAACCTCTTTTTTTAGAAGACGCAATAATTCTATTACACGCAATCCGTTTAGAAACAAAAAGATACAGTAAAAGAGCCCCTGAAGATTGCAACACATCAAGAGCCTCGGCATTATCACAAATACCACCACCAGTTGCTATAAGCAAAGGCCTTTTACAAGACGAAAGAACTTCTTTACACGCTAATAATTCAACAGCGATAAATGCATCTTTACCTTTTTTGTGATACAATTGCCGACAAGATATACCAGTCATATCTTCAATTACATCATCTACATCTATAAAATCATAACCAAGCTTTTGGGCAATCATTCTACCCAGCGAAGACTTTCCACTATGCTTTATTCCCATAAGAACAATTAACTGAGAATCTTTTGCAATTTTCATATTGTCAGTATAAGGTGCTTAGGCTAAAATGTCAGCATGAGTGTGTATGCATCTATAGCTCTTTGTTTTCTTCCACTTATTATTACAATAATAATAACACACGCTATTGTTGAGAACTTTACAAAAAGCTTCTCTTTTATAGCACTTTTAGTTGGCTTTGGAGCGATACTACCTGTTGCCATTTTACAATTTTTTATTAAGCCACTACCCATAGACTCCCATAAAACCTTGTATTCGGTGCTTATTTCTGCATTAATTTTTGATGGCTTATTAGAAGAAACAATTAAAATGGTGTTTATTTCATTTGTGCCAGGCAAAACAAAAAAACTAGCATGTTTTTTAGCAATAGGACTCATAGCAGGCTCTGCCTTTGGCTGTTTTGAATCGGTCATCTATCTTATAGCCAAAAACGGACAAACAAGCATTAGATTGCTAACATCTGTATTATTGCACACCTTTTGCACAGGCCTCTCTTCGATATGTGTATGGAGCTACAAACAAGGCAAAGGACTCTTAAGAACTTTTATTACAGCAGTGTTTTTACACGGAATTTATAATTTTTTTGCAGGTTTTTCAGGAGGATATTGGTGGTTTTCAATCCTTACTATTCTATTAGCTGCACTACGTTGTCGAGTCCACTATATAAAAATTGCAGAACCAGAAAAATAAGATTAAAAACTGATAATACTGCAGTATACTGCGGTATTATCAGTTTCGATTAACTTGTTTGACTACTTTTTCACTTTACGCCTTGACAACACAAACCATATACATTATTATACATACCATTACGACGCAGGGTAGAGCAGTTGGTAGCTCGTCGGGCTCATAACCCGGAGGTCGTAGGTTCGAGTCCTACTCCTGCTAACCAAAAAAAGCCATTCTTTTACTAGGATGGCTTTTTCTTTTAGATTTTTGGAATTACGAAACATCTCCCTATGTGAAGGAAAAACAATTACGTGGACAATCAATACACAAAAGTTATTGCGAGACAATGAAGAGTCGAGTGCGGCTGTATTGGATGCCACTTTTGGAAAATGAAACAATAGGAAGTGTTACAAGAGAACATGTCGAATCAATTTTCAATAATGACGAGGTTCGAAAACTTGCCTCAAAAACAATCAATAGCATTGTTTCAGCTTTAACGCTTCCTATGAAATGGGCGTATTATAAAAAGCAAACACAAAATAATTGTTTTGA
>DASRMY010000309.1:0-4265 GCA_035647695.1 Treponemataceae bacterium
GTACTATAAGGTATTTTTGTTCTTTGATATACCTCTTAAAGATATGCTTGCAAAATAGATAAATAGGTAGTAACATGTAATTGTGTCAAAATTATATATAGTAGGAACACCGATTGGGAATCTTGGTGATATAACATATAGGGCTATAGAAACGTTTAAGTCAGTAGACCTTATTGCAGCAGAAGATACCCGGCATACGTTGCAGCTGTTGACACATTTTAAGATTCGAAAAACGCTTATATCATGTCGTGCACAAAACGAAAAAAAAGCAGCGCTTAAAATTATTGCCCAGATGGACAATGGTAACAACGTAGCTTTTGCAAGTGATGCAGGCACACCAGCTATAAGTGATCCTGGTGCTGTTTTGGTGCAAATGGTAAGAGCGGCAGGGCATGAGGTTATTCCTATACCTGGAGCATCTGCTTTTGCGTCTTTAGTAAGCATAGCGGGTCCTGGCGGAAAGACTGTTGTTTTTGAAGGTTTTTTATCACCAAAGCCAGGGAGGCGGCGATCTCGGTTGCGAACATTATTGCACATGGATGCTGCAATTGTTTTATACGAATCTCCGTACAGAATTGTTAAGCTTTTAGAGAATATTGTCGATATTGATAGCGAACGGCGTATTGTCGTTGGGCGTGAACTGACAAAATTGCATGAAGAGATAGTAGAGGGGAGAGCATCGCAGGTGCGTGATACTTTTTCTCAAAGAGAGAAAAATTTAGGTGAATTTGCAATTTTTGTATCGGGGAAAAAAAACGCTTAACTTTTTTTTAATGTAACCGATAATGAGGTTGAGGCAGGTTGAGATATGGTTATTGACAGACTTGG
This sequence comes from Treponemataceae bacterium, assembly GCA_035647695.1. Taxonomy (GTDB): domain Bacteria; phylum Spirochaetota; class Spirochaetia; order Treponematales; family Treponemataceae; genus CETP13. The sequence continues at coordinate 829 of DASRMY010000309.1, forward strand.
AGGAATTACACCTCTTAAAAACACACAGAATACACAGAACACGACAGATAAGAATGCTTTTTCATCTGCTCCTGATAGTATTGCAATTTCAGCTGAAGCAAAAGAGATGGCAGAGCTCTACTTTATGAAAGAAGTAGCAGCTGGGACCCCAGATGTTCGTGCAGACCGTATTGCAGACGTAAAAGAGAAGATACAAAATCCAGATTACCTAAGTCCTGAAACAATTTCATCTACTGTAGATAAAATTATGGAAGGGTTTGGGCTTTAGTTTTGAGATAGTTTGAACAACTCGGCGGAAACTAGTATGTTTCCGCCATTTTTTTAAAGGATAAGATATATGGCAGATTTTATTTTTAAAATTTCACCTAATATTGTTTTAGGGGCATATGCGTCAAGTCGAATAGGACAGTTTGTTCATGAATGGGGAAAACAGTATATGCTTATTGCAGATCCTGTTTTAAATGATACAAAAATAATAGAAAAAGTTACAAAATCCTTATCAGATAGAGGGATTGAGTTTTTTGTTTTTGACGAAATACCATCAGCTCCAGACACAGAGGTAATTGACCGTGCTTTAAGTTTGGCAAAAAAGGCACATGTGCACGGAATCCTTGCTGTAGGTGGGATGAAGGCAGCGTGTGTGGGTCGAACGGTTGCTTCTTTGTATCATGAAAATCATGATATATATGATTTCCTTGATGGGGCACGGCCTTCAACCGCACCGCTTCCATTCATTTTTTTGCTTTCAACAATACGTGATCCTTATTTGTTTAGTGATAGAAATCCTCTTGTAGATGCAAGAACTAAGCAATTAAAATTATTAAAGGTACAACCAGGACTTTGTAAATTAGCAGTCTTTGATCCTAACCTGCTTGTATCGTTGACAGAAAACCAAATTGCCTCCATGTCTTTACAATCATTATGTCTTGCATGTGAAAGTTATATCTCTCAAAAAGCTAATTTCTTTTCAGACACAATTGTAGAAAAATCCGTAGAAATGTTTGCTCACGGCCTTGACGGGACTTCTGTCCTGAACACATCTGTTTCAAAAGAACAATTTCTTACACAAGCTGGTTGTATGGCATCTTTAGCTGCAGGGACTACTTCGATAGGGGCTGCCTCCTTACTAGGAGAAGCTGTTCACGGTCGATTTAAAATCGCGACTTCTTTAACAACTTCAATTTTGTTTCCGTATATATTAGAAGATGCGGCTAAATATAAAACCGATAAAATTGCAAAATTAGCAAGAATTATGAAAATTTCTTCTGAAACATCTGACAACGACTCTGTTGTAGCAAATTTTATAGAAAACATTAGAAACAGAATAGCAATAGCAAATTTACCAGCTCGCCTAAAAGATTTGTCTGTTTCGGTTGAGGAACTTGCTCTTGCAGCAGAAGATGCTGCAAAAGTTGAATACGCTAATTTTATGCCACGATCAATGACTGCAGATGATTTTTTTGATATTATAAAACAGGCTTATTAGGTAATGATAGAGCCTGGCAAAATTTTTCATCTTACAGGTGGTCAGCGCAGAAGAAAACTGGCACTGACATTTGGGGCATTAGAACGGGATATTGCCGGTGTTGCAGAAAAGGGCAATGAATATTCATTTGCATCAATTTCAAGAATAGAATATACAAAAAAGCTGACAAAACTTGTTATAGAAGACCCAAAAATTTCACCTGAGGCAAAAGCCGTTCTTGAGAAGTTAGTACAAGAAAAACCTTTTGACGAATTGCGTACTTGTAATTATGCTCGAAATCAATTGTTACAAATAATTGGATCCTTCCCAGCAGAATGGGACCTTATTATTGCTCCTCACGATTCAGAAAGACGAAAAAAAGGTCGAGACTTTTACTCAGGAATAATTGTGTATGCGGAAGACATACGATCACCTTTTAATCTAGGATCAATTTTTAGAACCGCAGAAGCGATGGGTGCAGAAAAAATACTTTTATCACCACTCTGTACTGATCCAAACCATCCCCGCGCGCAACGCTCTGCTATGGGATGCATAAACTATTTGCCATGGGAGCGTTGTGCATTAGAAAATTTACCTACAGATGTACCAGTTTTTGTTCTTGAAACGGGTGGTGTTTTGCTTGAAAACTTTCTGTTTCCTAAAAAAGGCATAGTGATAATTGGATCAGAAGAATTGGGAGTGAGCCCCGAAGCTTTAAAACGTGCAAACAACAACTGTGTTACAATTTCTATGAAAGGCGTAAAAGCCTCATTAAATGTAGGCGTTGCCTTTGGTGTTTTAATGCAGGCGTGGGTTACAAGTCTTACATAACAGTATCATCTTGTTCAAAAGCAAGGCTTAATTTTGCAGAGAGGGCTTCTAACTCAACTTCGTTTGAGACGGTAATAAGTTTTAGAATTTTAGGGTCGATTTGATAAAAATCTACACTACCCGCTTGATAATGTGAAATCATGTTTGCAAGGTATATAATGGAAGTTAGTGTTTTAAATTCTTCTGGCGCTTTTTCTGGCGAATGATGATAGCGAATAGAATTAACTATACTATCAGGAAAGTTCCATTTTTTTGCAATTTCTGCTCCAATTTCTGCATGATTAACTCCAGCGGCTAGTTTTTCAAAAAGTTCTGGTGTAAGCGCCTTTTTCGTACACTTTTTTTTAAAAGAATCAAGAAGGTTCGGGTGAGCAGATTCAAAAACAACACGTCCCATGTCATGTAAAAGGCCACAAACATACGAATCTTGTATGTTTGTTTGTGATGAAGTGCAACACATACGAGCTATATTAAATGAATAAAAAGCGACTTGATACGAATGTTTCCAGAGTGCTTTTTGTTGCTTTGTAGAGGAACCCAAACTGGAAATAGCTCCTATAGAAAGCAACATGTTTTGTAGTCCACGAGTCCCAATTCTTGTTATGGCTTCATGAATGCGTGTACAAGGATTTACTCGAGAAAAAGCAGCGGAGTTAGCTATTCGAAGTAAGTCTGCTGTTAGTGCTACATCGTTGCTTATCTGTTTAGCAATATCTGAAAGTTTAGATTTTGGATCATTTAATAGTTTACTGATGCTGACTATATTGTCAGGTAATTGGGGCAGAGAGTCTACAAGAGTAACGAGTTCTTTAGAAAAAGTTTGAATTTCATCTTGTGTTGTTTTGTTCAGCGGGAGAAGAATACGTACAATGGTTTCTCCGTTTTCAGAAAGTACAATAAAGTTTTCATCTGAAACATTTATTTTTTCGAGCATTAGTATCATTATTACAATACCTAGACCAGCGCCTTCAGTTTCATCTAAAACCTGGCTAAAAGCATCATTTATGTTTTTGTATTGATGTGCGCGGGCAATTTTATCATGAATACGTTTAAATTCAAAACGTGTTAGGGCAGCATTATTTCTTGTTTCTATTCGTATTAGATCATTTTTAACATGAAAAATTGTTTTAACATAATAACC
>DASRMY010000310.1:0-2997 GCA_035647695.1 Treponemataceae bacterium
GCATTACCACTAATGGCTATAGGGTTTGTAAAAAAAGATGGTATGCAATTTGAAAAATATTTTGCCTTATTGATAAGACACAAAACAGGCCGGAATGAATACCACTACAAGCCGGAGCTATTAATAGACTACTTAAATAAAGATGAAAGGAAGTCAAAGTATGCTTGGATTACAGGAAAAGAAACAGAGGAAACAGCCGGAGCAAAACCCACAAAAAAAGAACAAAAAGCAAATGCAAGAAAAAAAGAGTGCGAAGTCTTTAAGATCACAAAAAAAATTAGAAAAACTAAGAGCAAGGAAACACGAAGAAAGATTAAAGAAGCTAAACAAGAGTACAGAACAACAAAACGCAGATATAAAAAAGCAGCTAAAGAGCGAAGCCGTACCGAAAAACTCACAGCAAATAGTTAGATATGAAAAAATGTTTGAAGATGGAATATGCGAAATAGAGCCAGGACTATATAGCAGAACTATTAAATTTTCAGATATAAATTATCAAACAGCAAGGCAAGATGAACAAGTGGACCTATTCACACGATATTGTGAGATATTAAATTATTGTGATCCTACAATGAATATACAAATAAGTATAGTGAATCGCAGAATTGACGAGAAATCATTTAAAGAAACAATGTTTATGGAAATGGAAAATGATAATTTGGACCAATACCGGAAAGAAATGAATGAAATGCTGGCCCAAAAAGCCCTAGAAGGGCAAAACAGCATTATACGAGAGAAATATCTCACGTTTACGACAACTGCAACTAGCTATAAAGCGGCTATAACAGCACTAGCTAGACTTGAAACTGATTTGTCAGGGCATTATAAATCATTAGGCTGTGAAACAAACACATTAAACGGTACAGAAAGACTAGAGCTGCTACATAGCATTTTTAGGCCCGAAGAAAGATACACCTTTGATTATAAGCAGCTTGTAGAAAGTGGCCTTACAACAAAAGCATTAATAGCTCCTGACAGCTTTGACTTTAAAGATAAGTATAGATTTGAATTTGGCAAACATATAGGACAAGTACTATATTTAAGAGAGCTGCCAGCAGAGCTATCGGATAAAATTATTTCTGAATTATCAGATATACCTATTGATATGAATATATCATTACACATAAAAAACGTAGACCAGGGAAAAGCATTAGAGCTAGTCAGAAGACAAATAGCATTTATGGAAATGGAGGCGACAGGCAAGCAAGATGCAGCAATACAAAAAGGCCGAGATGCTCAAATAGCAATACCAATGGAAACAAGAAGGAGTTACGAAGAAGCTACAAACTTATTAGATCTTCTTGAAAACAAAAACCAACGAATGTTTAAAGTTAGTATGCTTATTTATACGTTTGCAGAAAACGTGGAAACATTACAAGATAACGCCTATCAAATTATGGCTACAGCAAGAAAAAATAACGTGAAGATAGATAGGCTAGACCTAAGACAAAGAGAAGGAATAAATAGCATTTTACCAGTAGGGAAAAACCATATAAATATAGAACGCACATTAACCACGGCCAGTACAGCTATATTTATACCATTTACCACTATGGAACTATACCAAAAATCAGGTATGTATTATGGCCTAAACGCATTATCAAGAAACCTAATATTTTTTAACCGATATAGTTTAAAAGCACCAAATGGCGTAATCTTAGGCACACCAGGAAGCGGAAAGAGTTTTGCTGCCAAAAGAGAAATGATTAATGTACTTTTAAATGATACAAACGCAGAAGTGGTTATTATTGATCCGGAAAGAGAATATGCAAGCCTGGCAAAAGGATTTGGCGGAGAGATAGTACATATTTCAGCAGGAAGCAAGAGCTTTATAAACCCTATGGATTGCAGCATGGATTATGGAGATGAAGAAGAACCATTACAGTTGAAAGCAGAATTTATACTTACAATATGCGAATTACTTGTAGGTGGAAGAATGGGATTAAGCGGAGCGCAAAGATCAATAATAAGCAGAGCGTGTAAAATATGCTATGCACCATATTTCGCAAACCCAGGAAAAAACCCTATACCAACCCTTCGTGATTTTTATGATGTTATTAAGGAGCAACCAGAAGAAGAAGCCCAGGGCCTAGCACTAGATTTAGAATTATACATAGAAGGTACTTTATCAGTATTTTCTAACTATACAAATGTAGACACTACAAAGCGATTAGTAGTATATGATGTCAGAGATCTTGGCAAACAACTCCGTACATTCGGAATGATGGTAGTCCTGGATCAGATCTGGAACAGAATCACGGAAAATAGAGCTGTAGGAAAAAGGACCTGGATATATGTTGACGAGTTTCAGCTATTATTAAACAATGAGTATAGTGCTAACTATTTTTTTGAGCTATGGAGCAGATCAAGGAAATGGGGAGCTATACCCACAGGGATTACGCAGAATGTAGAAACGCTTTTATTATCGGACCTAGCAAGGCGTATGCTTTCAAATAGTGATTTTATAATGATGCTCAACCAAGCCACCAGCGATAGAATGGAATTGGCAGGATTATTAAACATTAGTAATAAACAGCTATCTTATGTAACTAATAGCGAAGCGGGCCACGGTTTATTATTTGCCGGAAAAAGCGTAGTGCCTTTCATAGACAGATTCCCAACTGATACAAAATTATATAACATGATGACAACAAAAATAGAAGAAGTGGCCGACCTAAAAATAGAAGAAACCGAAAAAAAAGAATTAATAACTGCAATAAAATAACCTAAATCAAAAGAGGGGGGTGGCAACTTATGAGTAGCAAAAAAAGATACAAATACACTACACCTGAAGAAAGAAAACACGAGGGTTTTGCAGTAGAGGATAGAAAAAAATATAGTGAAGCAGCACTTGACCCTAACAGAGAAATAAAGCAAGAAATAACCAGGGAACAAAGTTACACAGAAAGGCCACAGCAAAGTACCTATAGTACTCCTGAACAACAAAACACCTACAATAAACCAGCCAGCAATAAAAGAACAGAAGGATATAGTTAC
>DASRMY010000311.1:0-16410 GCA_035647695.1 Treponemataceae bacterium
ATATTACCTACAACCCAAATACTAGCTGGCACATCAAAAGCCCATTCTTCGGTTCCCATAGTGGTTAATGTAATAGTTACCACATATCGTCCCGTTGCAACAGTTTTAGATGCATCTAATGTAACTGCAATTGTATACTCAGTACCCTTCTTTGGTACATTATTTATAGTACAGTTACCTCCTGATAAAAAATCAGTAACTACTTTAGGTGTTGCACTTTCAGTTTCAGGTCCTGCAACTGCTCCAAAGTTTAAGAAGCCTTCGAGAGATTCAAATCCAAAACCACCATTCTTATTACTTGCTATTAAACCTGCAAATGTTACAGTATCAGTGTTGTCATCATAAATTCCCGCAGTTGCTGGATCCCAACCAATAGTAAATTGATCACCTTTTATCAAAAGCTTATCTGCTAAGACATCATTAGTGACAAGATTTGCGTCATCTTCAGTTGCTGCAGTTACTGTAATGATTGGCGCAGCTGGGTCGGTGATATCAAGCTTAATTTCGTATGCTTTTTTTTCAGCTGTAAATTTTGCGTTACTTCCTTTTGGATCATCGAATGTGGTTGCGGTGTCTATTGCAAAAGGTTCAGTTCCTACTTTAAACTCATTATCACCATACATGATCACAAACTCATAATCGATTGCATACAGGTCACTATATGTAAAAGCACCTTTAGTTTCTTCGACTTCGTCCATTGTAAAATCATGTTCAGTCCATCCGTCAAAACTACCTTTTATTTTCCATGTAGGGATAGTACTGTCTCCACCACCACTACCGCCGCCGGTGTCTGTAGTGCCAGGACATCCACTCAAACCTATTATTGCAAAGATTGCAATAAGTCCAAATAGCATTTTAGCCATTTTTTTCATAACGTTTCCTCCGTTTGTAGTATGCGTCGCATACTTGTTTGTTTTGTATTATTGTGTGAGTGAGAACTCACACAATAATACATAGTTATGATTTCTCTATTAGAAATCCCATTTAATACCAAGTTTAAGTGCAGTTTCGCCATCTGATTTTGTAGCTCCACCGTCTAAACTATATCCATCTAAATTATAGCCTGAGCTATATTCGTCGTATGGGTCCATATTAAATACAAATTGTGCATACACAGCAGGTTCTTTTGCTGCTGGTGCTGGTAGTACATAGCCTACACCTATATTAAACCCAAAAGGATTTGCAGGAGCAGTTTCGGCTGTTCGTAAGCCTAACCCAGCTTGTACTTTTAAGTTTTGTATAACTTCTGCTTCTGCAACAAGTGTGGTAAATTGTTCAGTTTTGGCATAATTCATCGCTGCATGAGCTGTTATAAAATCATAATTGAACATAAGTCCAACTTGGTTAAAGTTAAACCCACTTGCATCGGTAGCAGGTTTTGTATCGTATGATAGTTTTGCATACACATCTGCGCTCGAGGCGGTACCTAAGATATCATCGAGGCTAACTAAACAGGCAGGCTTAAATGCAATTGCAGTATTGTTATCTGCAAAATCTTTATTAGCCATTGTAACATCAACTTCTAATGAAGGTGTAACAATATCTATCATATACGCCGCATTAGCACCAATGCCTATTGCACCTATTTTATTAGAAATATCTACTGCGAGTATTTCATCATCTATACCGCTGTATTCCATTTTTGTTGCATATCCTCGATATTTTACATATACGCCTGCTTCTAGTCCGAGTTCTTCGTTGGCATAATCAGCGTTTAACTGTGCAGCCAAGCGATCTTTCATATCTATTGTACTATTAATGGTTTTTTTATATGAAAAAACTAAGGTGTCTAATGCAATAGCAAAATCTGCAACCTGTGCTGTCGCACCAATAATAATTTCTTGTCTTGGAATATCTTTAAATATATCTTTTAGCTCTGTTGTGGTCCCAGATTTCATGTTGTATTGTACAAATAGGTCATAGTCTGTATATCCAAGGCGTGCCCATGTGTTAAGTCCATAGAAACTATTTAAAGATTTGTTTAATACGAGCCCAGCATCTACACTAAAATCGCCAAATGTTTGTACACCCCATCCGTTAGAGAACATTGTGTATCCATCACTAGCGTCTTTGTCTATGGTTTTCCAAATAGCTGATGTAACTTCAGGCAACTTTGCTGATCCAATACCTGTTCTAAATCCTACATATTTTGTATCGAACCCAAACTCTACTGCATTAAATTTAGTCCATGAATCACCACCAAAGTAATGAATAGGATTAAAGAGCATTCCGCCAGCAAACTTTTTTATTCCGTCTTCGGCTTTTACAATTGCGTCTTCCCAAAGAGTTTGACTTGCATTAAATAATTCTAATTCGACAAACACTGGCATACCTGTAACAGCATCGCCTTCGAACTTCCAAATGCTTTTTGCGTCTATATTAGACACGAGTGGTTTAAACTCTCCGTCATCTGTATCAAATCTGGTATCAGATTCAATTACAGTAGTAGTTGAAAAATCAAACTTGCTTCTTGCAGGAGGTTGCGCTCCTGTTGTAGCATCTGCTGTTTGTGTCGATGGAGCAGGTGTACCAGCATCTGCTAGTAAGTCAGCTACTGCAATAAAACCATTATTGCCACCAAAGCCGTCATCTATTTTATCTGGTGCTCTAAAATCAAATATATAGTTCCCACTATGAAAGAACTTATATGTAATTTCATCGTCCGCATAGGCTTTAAGGACATATTCCCATTCGCCATTAGCATTTTTTGTCATTGCGTCACCAGGTTCGGTCCAATCGTTAAAAGAACCAATAACCGCCAATTCGGAGACGCTATCGTCTTTCATAGTAAAGGTAATTTCTACCTCACCATTACCAATATCTTTAACGGCAACTGCACCAAACGCTGATGCGCAAAGGAGCATTGCTACCGTTATTAATGTTATAAGCTTATTCAGTTTCACTTTATCCTCCATTTAATTAGAGTCTTTAAAAGACCAGTTTACATTATCGCCGTCAACAACACCTAGTACTGTTTTTTCTTCTATTCCACTCCACATATTAGCAAGTGTAACGTCTCCTCCGTCTTTTCCACTATGCTTAGTATCAATTTTTTTATTATCCCAATCTGTTGCGGTGTCAATCAGAAGAAACTGTAACTGGGCTTGTTGAAACTCAAGAGCAGGCGAAAAGTTCAGCTCATATGTACCTGTAGCATTTACAGTTGCAGTATTCGCTGCTTGTGCACCCGGAGTGTCATGAACCCAGTCACCACTTGGCATTATATATGAAAACATCATATCTACATTAGCATAAACATCTGTGGGTAGACCTGTAATTTCTACCTTACTAATAGTCATCTCAGTACCGTTGTGTAAATCGTTACCGCAACTACTGACTCCAATAAAAAGCGCACATACCAGGGCTAGAGCGCATAATTTATGTATTTTTTTCATTATACTTCCTTCCTTTTAGAAATCCCACTTAATCATTAAGCGTACTTGTGCTTTACCGTCATAATTATCTACACCGTCTTCTATTATGTAGTCAGACATTTTAAGACCATTTGTTCCATCATCGTATGGATCCATGTTATATACAAAGGCTGTATAAAGTAATGGTGTTTTAAGTGCGCGTGATGGTATTTTCCAAGAACCACCCAGTGAAAATCCTAACATATTATTAGCTTTTTTTTCTTCTTCGGGTGCATCTTTTTTCATTGTGCGCAAACCAAGTCCAACTTCTGCATTTATATCGTTAGACAACCCAAGTTTGGTAATAAGTGTGTTAAACAAGCGATTGTCATTGTTATTATCACACCCATACATGAATTCTAGTGTTTTTAGGGTATCAGACATACCGCTCATATATAAACGAGCACCTACTTCGTTACAGTTAAACGCAGAACCATCGGTGTCGTATGCAAGTTTAGAATACACATTGGCATTTGAGCTCATACCTAATAGATCAAAGCTTGCATCTGCATATGGTTTGGCAAAGATAGATTTATTAGCATCTAGGTCTGCATATTCAAAGGTCACGCTGGTGTCAGCACCAATTTTTAACATGTCTATAGGCTGAACCCATGGGTTTACATATCCAGTTGCTTTATTTTTTTCTAAATTACCGTTGTCCCCATGCAACATACTAACTGCCGAACCAGTCATCCGGTACCCTAGACTACCACCAAAGATGTCAGCAGAATATGATACTTTTGCTTCTCCTGCCATACGGTCAGTCATGTCAATTCCGTTATTATCAGCAAAAAAGTTTGCAAGTGCATTTGCTTCTACTGTAAGAGAACCAAAAACACCTTTTCCTGCCAAAATAATGTCTTGGTGATATGGTGCTTTAGCAAACATTTTTGTAAGGTCTACCGACTCTTGTGATTTTAGGTCATATTGTAGCGCCACAGTATAGGCATCATATTCTACAGTTGTTGCTACTAATAAGCCAAATTCGCTATTTAGTTTATTAGGCATAAGCGTAGCTGTTATTTTAGCATCACCGATGTTTTGTAGTTTTGGACCAAGGTCAAAACGCATATATCCATCGTTTGCATTTTTACCATCTAGCGTAGTCCACATACCAGTATCAATTTTTGATGCTTGTGCATAACCAATACCTGTTTGCCAATTTACATAGGGGCTTTCTATACCAAAAGTCAATTTACAAAAAGAATCGTCATAGCCATAATACTTTAATGGGTTAAACAGAGTTTCTCCCAACCAATTTTCTTTATTATCTGTAACAAGGCCAGTAGGGTCTTGTGACCATATTGGTTGTGCTGAGTCTACTATTTTCATTTCAAAAAAAGTATTCACATTAGGTAGCAAAGTACCGCTTATTTTCCAATATGATTTTGCATACATTTCAGCACGGTCTACTTCTAATCCTTTTACGGTTTTATCTTTAATACCTTGTGTTATAAAGTTTACACGTGGGCCCATAATTGTATACATGCCTAAGCGTACCCTGCTATTATATTCTTTTGTAGGTACACTGCCTGCTTCGCCACCTGTTGCTGCAGGGGGAGCAGCTAATATATCGGCTACAGCAATAAAACCATTGTTGCCACCAAAGCCGTCGTCAATTTTGTCTGGTGCTCTAAAATCAAATATATAGTTTCCACTATGAAAAAACTTATATTGAATTTCGTCATCGGCAAAGGTTCTCAGAGTATACTCCCATTCGCCATCGGCGTTTTTTGCCATTGCGTCACCAGGTTCGGTCCAGTCGTTAAACGAACCAATTACCGCTAATTCTGAAACGGAATCATCTTTCATTGTAAATACAACATCGACTTCACCGTTCCCTACGTCTTTCACTGCTACCGCCCCAAAGGCAGAACAGAGAACAAGGAACAAGCTTGCCAAAATCGGCACAATTTTTTTCACATTATCCTCCTCAAAAAAATTACATTGCTCTTATTTTTAATCGTTGCTTAGTTTGGTTATCTGTTTTACCGCATTAACCAACGACTACCGTACATTATCGCCTGTTTTTTCACAACTGTCAAATTTTATTTTCATTCTTTTGCTCTTTTTTTCTATACGCATACGATATATCGTATGCGTATAGGTCAATTCTATTACTTTTTAATTTTAAAAATTGTAGTTGTCAATGGCCCTAACTCTACAGTTGTTCCCTGTATAGATACATTAACGGGCGTAGCTATAGGAGTTGTTCCTGCAGTTTTTGCATCTACTACAACCTGTGCTGTTGTGAGATCTTCGCCTAAATCTATTACCACAGATTCTTTGTTTACGTTCATTGCAACAATCCAGTCATAGCCATCTACATCGGCAATTTTAAATGCTAGTTGAAATATGGTGCCGTCTAGTGCTTCTTCGTAAAAGCTCATTTTTTTGGCAATGAGATCTGCATCACCAAGACGGAAGGCATGTGTGCTACGTCGTAATGTGATAAGTCCAGCTGTGTAGTCTTTAAGTTCTTTATATTCTGGCTTAAGTGTCCAGATAATTTGGTTTATATTATCACTAGAATCATAGCTGTTGCGAACAAAGTTACCAACCAATTCGCCTGTTGCATGTAGTTTTGGTTTTGTTCTGCCTCGTTCTTGTCCGGCATGTAAAAATGCTATACCTTGTGCAGTTAATGCAATAGTATTACCAATTTTAGCTCGTGCTACAATTTCTGCTCTATCTGTAGGGTCACTGCCGTCTAGCTTAACATTATTGCTAATACTATCATGCAATGTTAGCCCATCATGGCATACCAAATACTGTACATTATCACCAGGTGAATCTGCTCTATAATTTAACTCTGGCGTACCACAAAGGTTTGCATACACGTGTTTTGCTGACACAGGTTTGCCTGTTATAAAGCCTTGTCCGGCTTCGTTAAACCCACCTGCTTTTACCGCATCGCGTATTTCGTCGTTAAATACTGCTATATCATCGGTTTTTGTCATGTAGTTTTGGTCAAGCCCAACGGTACCTGAAACTCCATTGTACATTTTCCAGCCTTCGCCAATAAATAAAACATCTGGATTAACTGCTGCGCATGCTTCGTAAGAATCTAGCACAGAGGTAGATTCCATAAGTCCCATTAGGTCAAACCTAAATCCGTCTACATTGTAGTTTTCTACCCAATGTTTTGTTGAATCTACTATTAAACGAGCCATCATTTTGCGTTCGCTTGCAGTGTCATTTCCGCAGCCTGAGTTGCTAAGGTATTTACCGTTTTTCATGCGGAAATAGTACCCTGGTACAACGTCTTCAAATACAGCTGTGCTTGCAACGTGGTTGTATACAACGTCTAGTAGAACACCCATGCCGTAATCGTGTGCTGTTTGTATTAGCATTCTAAGTTCTTTTACACGACTGTACGGATCGGTAGGATCACTTGCAAACCAGCCTTCTGGTGAAAAATAGTTATGTGGGTCATATCCCCAGTTATAGTTATTATTGTTTGATGTTCCTTGATCTTCGTATGATTGGTCAGTTTCATCAGTAAAATAAAAGTTTACTACTGGTAGTAGTTGAATATGTGTTACGCCAAGGTCTTTAAGATAGGACATTTTTTCTACAAATGCTTTATATGTACCCGGTGTTTCACGTACTCCTGAATCGGGAGATATTGTGAAGTCTCTAACAGATACTTCATATATAATGGCATCTTCGCGCTGTGTAAGTTTTGCATAGTTTTTTGACCAATTAGCAGGTGTCGCCTTACTGCTGTTCATGTCAACAACAGCTGCTCTACCGCTGCCGCCTTCGTTACGATAGGCTGCCATAGATGATGCATATGGGTCTAAAACTTCTCTAACACCTCTTGAGTTGTCTAATTCATAGGTATAAAACCACCCGTCTATTTTTTCGCCTTTAACGCTTACAGTCCACACACCTGTGTCCTTGTTTTTTGTCATGTCAAAGGTTTTTGTAGCTGTTTTATCTGTATCTTTTTTATATAGTTTTAAAACTGCTGTTGCACTTGAGGGTGCCCAAAGAACAAAATCTGCTTTGTCTGCTTTTGCATCGTACACACACCCAAGTTGTACAGAATCGTCTGGTCTTGTTTTTTCGGCTTCTTCCCATGCAAATTGTGATACGTCTACTGTTACAACTGCTTCAAATGTCGGATGTGATACTCGTATTGCTCCAGTAAGTACAACTGGGTCTGCCATTTGTAATATTACTTTTCGAGCATAGTTGTTTTCACGGCTTCTGCTTGCATTGCGAGAATCTGCAATTGCTAGTTCGGTGCCGTCTGACAAGGTTACATTAAAACCTGAGTCTTCGCCTTCAGTTGTAGAAAGTCCGTACGAGGTACTGAGTGTTAATTCTATAGCGGTGTTGGTTGCTAAAACAGCTGAGGTTATTCGTGGTTTAAACTCGCCACAATTATACGTCGCTTGGTCGCCGCTAAAAATAATACATTTATTATTGGTGTCTATAATCCAAATGCGGTCGTCTGGGCAATCTTTTGTCCAGCCTTCTTTTTCGCGTACAATAAGACCTATATTGCCGTCTGAGTCTACAAATTTGGTACCGCCGGTATCAGAACCATCAAGTTTTAAGCGCATATATCCTATGCCGTCTTGTACGTGCCATTCTTGTGTAAATGGCCATGCTTTACTGCCGTCTCCATCTTTTATGGCCCAAATCCATAGGCCCCAGCGGTCATATTTTTCGTCATTGCGTACATAGAAGATAGCAAACTCGTCATCTTGTATGTCAAGTTGTTTTTCTAATGCTAAAACGTCCTGTGTTTTTGGATTTCCTGTGTCTTCCCAAAAGCCTGGTTCGACTACCATTCCTTGGCTCGAAGCACCTTTATTACTTGAACAGCTTACAGAAAATAGCATTGCTGCCAGTGCAATGCTTGTAAAAACTGTACGTAAAAGTCTCTTTTTCATATACTCCCCCATTATCAAAAATAAACCGTTTTTTTTGTGTCGGTTTGTATTATATGATACGCTCGATTTTAACAACTGTCAAGATTTTAAATACGTGACCCGTTGTTTTTAGAGGTTTTTATACTTTTTTGCTATTTGTATGGCTTTTTCAGCTGCTATTCCTCGATATCGCTCTGGATGTGCAAAAAAACCTTCTGGATCTGACTCTCCTAGCTTTTTTAGCTGGTTTTTAATGGCTGTAAATATTTTTGGTTTTTTTTGCATTGCTTCGTAAAAGGTGATGTTATGGTGCTCGGCGTCTATTGTCATTTTTCTAATTATTTCGTGTGCGTCAGTTACGCCTGTTTGGGCTAGTAAAATATATGCGGGTTCGGCTAACACACCGCCTTGTACTTTGCCGCCTGCATGTAAAAGGTTTCGTGTCATGTTTTGGTGATCACATTGTAAGCCTGATACAATTTTTCTCATGCGCACAATTGCCATGGTAAAACCGCTTATGTATTCGGCTATAAATCGTTGGCTTGCCGAATTTGATAAATCTCGTTGATGTTCTGAAATTTGGTCCATGTAAAAAGTCATTACGCGTGGGCAATAGGTTTTCCACAGCGATTTAACATGTTCAGAATTCCATGGGTTGCGTTTTTGTGGCATTGTCGATGAGCCTACTTGTGTGGTCGAAAAATACTCAAACACTTCACCTATTTCACTGCGTTGTAAATTTCGTAAGTCGTCTGCAAGGTTCGCTATAATGCCAAAGGCTATATTGCATTCTAATAGTACTCGTAATAAATGTTCAGGTTGTACTAGTTGGGTAGAGTGTTCGCTTGCGTGCAAATTCATATATTCTAAATAGCGTTTTTCGAGCTCTTCGGGGTCGTTTACAAGCATGCTTGTTCCATTATATGCACCAACTGGACCTGCTAGTTTTCCGCAGAGTGTGTTAGAGAGCGTTTCTATGTGTTGTATAGATATACCAAGGCGGCTTACGTATTCGGCCATTGCAAAACCAAAGGTTATGGGTACTGCGTGTTGTCCATGGGTTCGGCCAACTTGCGGTGTAGTGGCTTCGCGTTCTGTAATGTAGCATAGTTGGGTTTCTAATTTTTTTAATTCAGGTAACACAACGTTTTGTACAACATCTCTCATACGTGCCGACAAGGCGGTGTCTAAAATATCTACCGATGTTGCGCCTAAGTGTACTAGTGGGGCAAGTTTTTTGCTCACCATTGTTTTTATAACATTTACCAAGGCTCTAATACTATGTTGTGTTTTTTCGTCTTCGGCATAAACTGCCTCAGGGTCAATGGTTTGTGCCACTGTGTCTAGTTTTTTGGCTACTGAGTCTGTAAGTTCATGGCGAACTGACAGATGGGCTTTTATTAATGCAATTTCTGCAATGGTATTGTAGCGAATTGCTGCCTCTTCTGAAATGTATAATGAGAGGGCATCAAAAACGCGGGGCTCAGATAGAGAATACCTATGGTCTATAGGAGAAATGTTTTTATAGATACTGCGTGTTTTCATGAAACCAGTATAGCAAAAATAAAGAAAAATAAAAAGTACCCAGAATATTCTGCTAAGAATATTCTGACAGCACGGGTTGTTTTACGGGTTATTTTTTTATAAAGTTGCGCGCATTTGAGGTGCTATGCGGTCGTTTTGCATTATATCGGCCTTTTTCCATATCGCCTCGTGTCTCGGTTGCCCCTGTTTTTTCCCGTCGTGAATTTGAGCGATTAGAACCACCCCTAGCACGGTGTGATCGGTTGCGGTTATCAGCTCGCCTAGAACTTCTTTTTGCTGAGCCTCCTCGCCTACCCGATGCTGTGTTTGTATCTACATGCATATGGGGTATTTTTGGGTCTCTTTTTGAAAGTTCTAGTGCTTTTTTTGCTGCTTCTTGGGGCAGGTTTACGAGTGCAAAATTTGTTGCACAATCTATGCGATCTACCATGCGTTGCGGTATCTGTAATAAATTGCTAAAAAACTCTGCAATTTCTCTTGGGTAGTATCCGTCTCGTCGTCCTAATTGCACATAGATTCGTACCTGTCCATCGGCAACAGTAGTGTCGTTGCGGCTGGTAGTAGAAGATATGTTTTTGTATCGAGATGCATCAAGTTTACGCCCCATGTTTTGCTGTAAAAGGCTGGCAAGTACGTCTTTTGGGTCGTTTGTGTTACATATTTCATCTACTAACGATACTATTCGCTCATCAATTTTTGCGGGCGCAATGGCAGCATCTTTGCTGTCATTAGCGTTGCTCGAAGCATCTGCATCTAATCCTAGAGATGTTTTTAGCTCTGCAAAAAGCCGATCCTGTTTTACTTCTAGAACCTCTTTTACAGTTGGTATTTTTGCTTCGGTAAGCTCTGCTTTTGTCGCCTTGCGTGAAGCACGTTTTAGTGACTCTAAACGACGACGCTCAGAAGGACACACCAGTGTAAACGCCAAACCAGTTAAACCTGCTCTACCTGTACGTCCAATACGATGAACATAGGTTGAGCCGTCAAAAGGTAATGCATAGTTTACAACGTGTGTTAGGCCTTCTATATCGATGCCACGTGCTGCAACATCAGTTGCTACAAGTATACGTGTCTTTTTTACACGAAAACGTGCAAGTATTTTTTCTCGCTGCCCTTGGGGAATATCTCCGTGCATTGCAGCAGCCTCATAACCTCTCTCATCGAGACTACGGGCAACTCGATCTGCGTCCACCTTTGTTTGTGTAAACACGAGTCCGTAAAAATCTGGGCTAATATCTATTAAACGGACAAGGGCATCTATTTTTTCTTGCTCACGAACAACCCAATAGCGTTGTTCGGTAAGCAGTGGTTCTTCTGGCCTTGCTTCTTCCTCAACAATGTCATAATCGCCCATAAACTCAGATGCGATCTCGAGTATTGGTTTTGGCATTGTTGCCGAAAAAAGCAAAATACGGCTTGAAGAATTTGCCTTTGAAAAAATATGTTTTATATCATCTATAAAGCCCATATCGAGCATTTCATCAGCTTCATCCAGCACAAAGTAGCTGATTGTATTAATATCTAGTGAACCTCTTTTAAGGTGATCTTTCACCCGTCCAGGAGTTCCTACTACAACTTCTACACCACGGCGTAATGCTTTTAGCTGTGGTCCAATAGAGGCACCGCCGTACACTGGTAAAAGTCGCGGAAAGCCTTGTGTTGTTAGTGATTCAATTTCACCGCATACTTGCATGGCAAGCTCTCGTGTTGGCGTTAAAATAAGTGCTTGTACATTTCCTGTTTTTTCACGGATTGTTTGTATAAGCGGTAGGCCAAATGCAGCTGTCTTACCAGTTCCTGTGCGGGCTTTTGCTATAAGGTTTGTTTCACCATTAAGTAATCGTGGAATCGCCAATACCTGAATAGGCGACGGCGTGTCAAAACCCTTTCTTGCAACTGCAGCAAGGGTTGCCTCGTTAAGTCCGAGGTTTTCAAAAGAGGTAGTATCCATTTTTTTCCTTCTGTTTTCCGCATACTCATGGAGCCTGGTGTAATGCTTTGCAAAAGACGTTCTTTTGCGTTACTTGAGCAATGCCACTCACCGCTCTCTACGCTTTTATGCGCAGTACACCCTAATACACCCGAATTGACTCATGCTTATTTACAGAAGATTTCAAGATATGGCTCGTAATATGTGACTAAAACGTTTTGGCATAAGAATTGTAAAAACACTTACGCCTTTTCAAATTGTTTTTGTAGTATACTGTTTTTGTACTAGGTGTGTCAAGCCAATATACGTGATACGATGAGTATATTGGCTTTTTTAAACCTATAATGCTTCTATTGCAGTTTTTATATCTTGTAAACAACCTGTTTCTATCTTTTCAATGTTTCCTGCATCGCACGCTGCTGCAAGCTCAGGGTTAATTGGAATTTTAGCGGTAACCGGGATCTTGTATTTGGCTGCTATTTTTTCAACATTGCTTTCACCAAAAACATTAAAGTGTTCTGCGCATTTTGGACATATGGCATAACTCATATTTTCTATTAGTCCAATTACCGGTATACTCATTGCTTCGGCCATTTTTACGGCTTTTTCTACAATCATTCCAACGAGTTGTTGGGGGCTCGAAACAACTAGGATGCCATCGACTGCAAGCGATTGAAAAACAGTTAAGGGTACATCTCCGGTTCCTGGTGGCATATCTACAAACATAAAGTCTACATCTGACCAGACTACGTCGCTCCAAAATTGTTTGACCGCTCCAGCTAAAATAGGGCCACGCCAGAGAACTGGATCTGTTTCATTTTCTAAAAGAAAATTAATGGACATAATCTGTGTTCCACCGTCAGAAACGACCGGATAAATGCCCTCTTCATCGCCCATAGCTTTGCCATGCAGTCCAAATGCTTTTGGAATAGAGGGGCCTGTAATATCAGCGTCTAAAATGGCTGTTTTAAAGCCTTTTCGGGCCATTTCACTTGCCATTAATGAGGTTACTAGCGATTTTCCAACACCGCCTTTGCCACTTACAACACCTATTACTTTTTTTACAGTGCTTTTTTTATGGAGCTTTTCTCTTTGCGGCGCTCCGTTACCTTGTTGTTGTGTTCTGTCGTTGCAGTTGTTTTCATCACAGCTTGCACAGTCATCTTTGTTTGTATTTTTCATGTCTTTATTTTACTGCCTTTATTGACATATGTCAATAAGTTATACTAATCACGTAATTCTGCCCCGCACTTTTTAGCGAGTGTTGTAATTATAGTGTCCATTTTTTTGCTAATGTGTTTTGATGTGAGGGTTCCTTTGTTCGAACCAAAACGTACACGCAAAACTATAGATTTTTTTCCTTTTTCTATTTGTTTACCTCGGTATTCTTCTATAAATTCAACGTGGTTTACTTTTTTGCAAATAAGCTCTTGTATTGTTTGCCAGCTAATATCTTCGTTTACTACGAGTGAAAGGTCTTGCTCTACCAATGGGTATAAGGGAAGATGTGCAAATTTGTTTTCACGTGATTGACAGGGAATTAATGCATCTCGGTTGCATTCAAAAAGTGCCACTGCTGTATGTTTGATGTCTGCGTTTTTCATTGCTTTTGCAGATACCAAACTTATTGAGCCTATAATTTTGGTATCGAGTATAATGTTCAAATACACTTTTTCGTCTGCCCATGCAGGTTTTGCACGTTCATGTTTTTCGAGGCTTATATTTTTCATGTGGCAATAACGCGCCATTGATTCGAGTACGCCTTTTAATTCAAAAAAATGGACTTCAGCATTTTTACCTACAATACAGGCTGCCACAGAGTTAGTTTGTACAGGCAGTGTTTCTTCTGGTATTGATGGGTGCATGTGTCCTTGTTCGTATACTTGTCCTGCTTCAAAAATACGAAATGTTTCAAAGTAGCGTCGGTTTTTTTGCACTGCTTCTAATAAGCCGGGTACAAGAGAGGTGCGTAAATGTGCTAATTCGGCCGACGGCGGTGTTGCTAGGCGTACAGCTGTTTGGGTATCTACGCCAGATGCTTTTATATAGTGGTCGCTTACCCACGGGTAGGTGAAAATTTCGGTAAAATTGCAGCGATGTGCAAGATATTCTCTAATATTGCGCTCTAATAGCATTTTTGGTTGTTTTATTGCTTTTTCTATGTTGCCTGTTAGTGGCATTCTCTCAAAATTTTCGTACCCATACAGGCGTGCAATTTCTTCGAGTATGTCGGCGGGCACTGAAACATCTCCAGTTGAACGCCATACAGGAGTTATACAATGGTAGGAATCAGCGTTTTCTGTAATGGTAAACCCAAGTCCTCCCATACTGTGTACAATGTCTTGATACGATAATTGGCGGCCTAATCGTGTGTTTAGGTAGCTTTTGTCTATACTAATGTGGGTGCATATGGTGGGGGTAGGGTGTTCATCTTTTATGGCTGTTATTGTGCTGTCTGGATATAGTTGGGAAAAAAGTTTTAACGCAAGAGCTATGCCATCGTCAACTTTAGCGGTATCTAATGCTTTTTCGTACCGGTTTGATGCTTCTGTTCGAGTGTCGTAGCGTTGTGATGTTTTTCTAATACTACCTGCTGCAAAGGTTGCAACTTCTAGAACAATACTTGTTGTAGTTGGTAAAATAGAGTCTTTTTTACCGCCTTTTACACCTGCTAAGGCGAGCACTGACTCATGGTCTGCAATTACTAAATCGTCTTTAGAAAGTTCTAGTTCTTTGTCGTCGAGTAATACTAATTTTTCGTTTGCTTTAGCATGTCGCACTTCTATACCGCCTTTTACATGGGTTCGGTCAAAGGCGTGTGTAGGTTGGCCAACTGCAAATAATACATAGTTTGTAATATCTACAATTTTGTTTATTGGTCGTTGCCCTACACGTAATAATGCTGATTGCATCCAGGTGGGGGTGGGTTCTGTTTTAACATTTTCGATAACAACTCCTGCATATCGCATACAGGCATCTGGGTCGTGTATGTGCACAGAAAACTCTGGTAGCTTTGGGTCAATTTGAAGTTTGGGCAACGGTTGTAATGGTGTTTTATAAATTGCAGAAAGTTCGCGTGCTATACCATAATGGCCCCAAAGATCTGGTCTATTAGTCATAGACTTATTGTCTATTTCTAATATGTAATCGTCAAACCCAAGTACTTGTGCAAGTGGGTCTCCTGCTGTGCAATCAATATTTGATAGATCGACTACTTCTGTCTCATCTTTTGCAGGAAACATATCTTTAAGATAGACTTCTTCGGATGCACAAATCATTCCATATGATTCTACACCGCGCATTTTTGTTTTTTTAATTTTTACTGGTTCGCCTTCTCCATGCCACACAACCTGTGCGCCTATTTTAGAAACTACAACTTTCATGCCTTCTTCAAGGTTAGAACCACCGCATACAATTTGTAGGTCTTCGTCTTGTGCAACATCTACCATGCACACATATAATCTGTCCGCATTGGGGTGTTGTTTAATAGTGGTAATAACACCGACACATATATTGTCAAATTTTTTACCAAAATCTATAACTTGTTCAACTTCGACAGTTCGCATTGTTAGGTCGTATGCTAACTTTTGCATACTTAGATCATTTGGTAATTCTACATATTCTTTTAACCAGTTAACTGATAAAAACATACTAACTCCTTTATTCGCCTCGTTATAACGCTAGAAGCGCACCCATTTGGGTCACATTTTAGGTTTTTAAAAATCTGTCTATCATTAATTAGTGCACGCATTGTTTTGTCATGCAAATTGGTGCAAAAAGCGCAAGTCGGCGCTATGAAACAAACGGACATCGTCAACACCGTAGCGCATCATTACAAGGCGGTCGAGCCCTATGTTTATATAAAAGCCTGACCATATTTCTGGGTCTAATCCAGCGGCTTTTAATACATTTGGATGCGGTACTCCCCCTGGCATAACTTCAATCCAGCCGACGTTTTTACAAACGTTACAGCCTTTGCCATTGCAAATGAGGCATTCCATGTCAATTTCAAAACCAGGTTCAACAAAAGGGAAAAAACCTGCGCGCATTCTAACATGAACATGGCGACCAAATACTTTTTCTAAAATTGTTTCGATTAATACTTTACCTGCCGCAAAAGATAGGTCTTTTTCTACAATAAGGGCCTCGTATTGAAAAAAGGCTCGTTCGTGGTGTGAGTCTGTTGCCTCATTACGGTAGACAGGTCCTGGATATACAAATCGTGCAGGAGCTCCGTGTTTTTGCAAATAGCGAACAGAGCCACCAGTTAGATGGGGTCGTAATGCGAGGCGTTCACAGCCTGTTTTATCTTCTGTTCCTTCTATCCAGTAGGTGTCCATTGTTTCGCGTGCAGGGTGTTCTGGTCGAAAATTGAGATTGTCAAATGCATATTTTTCACTCGTAATAGCATCTTCCGCATATACTTCAAATCCCAGGGACAAAAATGCATCGTTTAAGTCATACGACATTTGTGTAATAGGATGAAGTCCGCCTTGCATAACTGGTACACCAGGGCGAGTGAGGTCTACTTCGGTATCTACTCCGCTTTTATGTGCAATCAGCTCGTTTTGTCGTTTTTCGATTACATCGAAAAACGACAAAACGAGCTGATTGCACATAAAAGCGGAGTAGATAC
>DASRMY010000312.1:0-2151 GCA_035647695.1 Treponemataceae bacterium
TTTCTATTGAGAAAAAATTGAATAATCCAAAAGAATTGTCTCTTATTTTCAATTGGGTTTTAGATGGTTATTTACTCTTATGTCAAAACCGTTACTTCACTGAAACACCAGATCAAAAAGATATTATGCAGAACTTCAGGGAAAACATTGACCCACTCTTTGCGTTTGCCGAAGATTTCGTATTTCCTAATAACGAAGAATTTCTGCCAACTACTGAATTGTATGCAACTTATTCTAACTGGTGCTGGAATAATGGATATGAAACTATAGCTGTTAATGTATTTTCTCGTATGGTAAAACCGCACCTAGAGAAGAAAGGATTTGAGTTAATCAGGACGAATAAATGCAGAGGGTATTCACGCAAGAAAATTGAGCAAAAAATTTGGGAACATTGAGTTTTACCGCAGACACTATTTTACCGTTTTTACCGCCGTTACCGCCGACACTAACCGTCACCATGCCGACACTTTACCGTCATTTGCTGTAAAACATTACCATGTTAATTTTTTACAATCGTGACGCCAGGTGACGGAAGTGTGTCTGATAAAAATTTTATCCGTCACCGATTTTTTGTTTATATACAACGCTTTTTTTAGTCTGGTGACACTATGACACTTATACTTCTATATATTAGATAATAAGAAGAATATGTATATATGTATATACAAAATGTATATACAAAACGTAATAATTAACGATATAGGGTGTAGTAGGGAAACTTGCCGTCGCCGTCACCAACAAATTTTAGGAGGAAAACATTTTGAAAGATAAAACAGTAATTTTTAGGATAGCAGAAGAGGAACTAAAAACGTTCTCGAAAATCTGCAAGGAAAACAATTCTTGTACTTCAGTTCAACTTAGAGAATATGTAACCGCATGTAATAAGCAACACGGTTTTTGCAACACCAACGATAAACCAACTATCGCAGGGCTATTACAATATTTGGATATGCCTTATGATTTACTAATAACACACAAGGACGAATCGTTTGTGAAATATGCACTTATGCGTATTCATCAGCAAAATCCACAGGAATTAGAGAAAGTAAATAATATTTATAACACGGAGGAACTTTGATATGTCTGATACACCAAATGCGAAAAAACCCGCATCAAACGAAAAACCAAACTACAAGAACTTTAAACCAACAGACCAACTGATTTTCGATAACCCAACTCCAGAGGAACTCAAAAAACGTGAGGGCAATGCTAAAAGAAGGGCTAAGTCACGTGCAACACCAGAACAGCGAAAGGAACAGGTTAAGAAAATAGCTAATAAAATTATTGACGATATAGATAGACCGTTGACAGGTACAGGAGGTAAAGCTAATTTTCCTAATGCACAACTTAAAACTCTTGAAGATGATGATTCTAAACGTGATGTTATCGCTAAAGTGCTTAATAATTGCATTACTTTTTATCAGATGGGGTTCAAGCCGGTTGAGAACGATGAAGAACTTTGTGAGAGGTTAGTTGATTTTTTTAACAAATGTGCAGAGACGAAACAACTTGTTACGGTTGAGAAAATGTGTTTAGCCATTGGGTATCCGGTTCAGACTGTGGTCACTTGGGATAACGGAACAAATCAAGGATTCAGTCCGATTACGTCTCTAATCATCAAAAAGGCGAAGGACATAATTGCATCCCAAGATGCCGAATTAGTGGCAGACGGCAAGATAAATAACATAGCATATATCTTCCGAGCGAAGAATTATTATGGCATGTCCGACAAGCAAGAGTTGGAAGTTACTGACAATAGAGATTTGCTAGGAGATAAACGGTCAGTTGCCGAAATAGAGAAACGACTAAAAGGAGCTACGATAATTGAAATAGATTAAAGAATTGATTAAATAACCGCAACTTTTAACAGAGTGCGGTTATTTTTTGCGTAGATAGCGTTTAAAGGCATTTACAGGCGATTTGAGAGCGTTTGGAATAAAATGAATAGTTAGTAGTCTTTTGAATCAAAATCGATTCTAGGGTATGTTACGTTCGTTTTAAGGGTATATTAAGCTTAACCAGTCAAGAGAATAGTAAAAAGGTAAAAAGTAAACGACTATGACAAGAAAGTATGTACGACTATCAGGCGTTATATATAAGACAGCAGGAAAGGTCATACGACTATGAAACGTTAAAAGCCGTACGACTATG
>DASRMY010000313.1:0-2305 GCA_035647695.1 Treponemataceae bacterium
ATTTAAATTTGCTTTTAATAAGGATGGCTTAGTAAACCAAATACTCTGGGCTTCTGGCTTGATGGAACCTGTTTCAAATGCTTTGCATGCCATAGGATTGCAGGGTCAAGCTGACCAACCAATTTATTGGTTTGATCAAATGTACAATGGGAATTTAGCTCGTAGTGTTGTTTTACTTGTTAACCTTTGGCTTGGTGCTCCTTATCATATGATGATGATCACTGGTTGTTTGACAACTATTTCTCAAGACCTATATGAGGCTGCTGAAATTGATGGCGCTTCGAGTTGGCATAGTTTTAAAGCTATTACCTTGCCATCTGTGTTACAGGCAACAATGCCCTCTCTTATTATGACCTTTTCATTTAACTTTAATAACTTTGGGGCTATTTATTTCCTAACTGGAGGTGGTCCTAGTTATGTTGCAAGTGAAATTCCGCAATCAATGCGTATCATGGGAGCAGGAATGCCTGGACAAACAGATATTCTCATTTCATGGATTTATAAACTTTCATTTTCTGAAGGTAGTGAAATATTTAATATGGGTGCGGTTTACTCGATATTTATTTTCTTAGTTGTGGGTGGCTTTGCAGTCTATAGTATGCAACGCTCAAAATCATTCTCGGAGGATATGTAATATGAAAAAATATAAAGGTAATCAAATTGCGGCAGTTTTTAAATATATATGGCTTTTTGTTGCTGTTATTTTAATTGTTGTTCCTTTAGCATGGATGATTGTTGCTTCCTTTTCAAAGGGGAAACTATTAACAAATGTGCCATTAGGAATAAAATTAGACAACCTTTCTTTGGAACATTATAAATGGCTTTTTACGTATAAGAGTAATACTTCAGCTCTTGCATCTGATTTTATTTTAGCATTTATACGTACCCTTATACTTGCGGTTGTGAATACTGTAATGGGTGTTTTAATATGTGCAATTACAGGCTATGTGTTTTCACGTTTTCGATTTCGTGGAAAAAAACAATTGCTCTTAGGTATGATGCTTTTGCAAATGTTTCCTAGTTTTATGGGAATGATTGCATTGTTTATGATTTATCGTAACTTTGGTTGGTTAAATAATCCTACATTAATCTCTTTAATTTATGTTGCAGGTGCTATACCGACCTATACTTATTTATTGAGAGGGTATTTAACAGGTGTTCCTTTATCGATAGACGAAGCAGCTACAATTGATGGGGCTTCTCAAACTCAGATATTTATAAGATTAATTTTGCCACTAAGTAAGCCTATGTTAGGCTTTATTGCAGTAAATGCTTTTATGATGCCATGGATGGACTTTATGCTTCCAAAGGTATTATTGGATCGAGCTCATCAAAACGTTGCAATGCTTTTATTTAGACTTACTGATAGTATGCAGCCTACATATTATAGTCCGTTAAACTTTTTTGCTGGTGCGTTAATGTTAGCAATACCGATAATGGCAGTGCAAATTTGGGCACAAAAATATGTCGTGTATGGTATGGCTGCTGGTGCAGAAAAAGGATAGGATGAAAAAAGTATCTCTGGTAAAAATATTTAAAGCACAGGTATCTAATACTGCCGCTGAAGAATGTTTTGCGATATCTATACCTGCTTTTATATCATTATTACTCGTTTCAATTATGATGATATCATTTGGCTTTGTACGATCAAGAGTGCAGGAGGGGATGACAATGTCATCCCCGAACTTGTATCCAAGTTTTGGAGGAGTTTTACAAGATATTGCAGGTAAAACTGGAGATTTTAATGTTCAAAACGGCGAGCTTTATATGTCGTTCAATTATCCTCGTCGTTTTGAATCTAATGGCTGGCTAGTTGTAGTTGCAGATGATGAGCCAGCGACTGTTTTAGATAATGAACAAACCGCTGCCTATCAACCGATGCTAATACTAGGACAAAATGCCTTAGTAATAAGTCAACCAGCTACTAATGTTGTTTTACAAGGTGATTATCGTTTTCTTGGTTTTTTTTCAACTGATGAATTGCGAAAAATTACACATAATGTTCAAGATATGCTTACGTATACCCAAGCCTTTCTTTTTGCTGCGGCTACAGGTGCTATACCGTCAAGTATAGTAGCAATGGTTTTGCTCATGGGTGTACAATATTTGATTTTTATACTTGTAGCAGGACTTTTACTATCAGTTACCCATAGATCTGCCATGGAAAATACCGATTTTTGGCGGCGAACCACTTTTTATTCTTCAGTAAAAATCATTACAGTGCTAGGTTGTGGTCCAGCTTTTCTATTAGCCATTATATCTTATTTTAAGCCATCCATTGGAGTGACTTTTGGTTGGTTGTTTT